>JBDSHM010000218.1:0-2918 GCA_039918495.1 Sulfuriferula sp.
AAACGTCGTAATATCGAAAATCGAGCTGACCGGCCCGAAAAACACCATGAAACGACCGATCTCGCCCGGATTCCAGCGCTGCGGATGTTTTAGCAGCTCCTCATCCACGTTATCGAACGGGATCGCAATCTGCGAAATGTCATACAGCAGGTTTTGCAGCAAGAGCTGCAACGGCAGCATCGGCAAAAACGGCAGAAATGCGCTCGCCACCAACACCGAGAACACGTTGCCAAAATTTGAACTGGCCGTCATCTTGATGTACTTGAGCATGTTGGCGAAGGTCTTGCGACCTTCGATCACGCCTTGCTCCAACACCATCAGGCCTTTTTCCAGCAGGATGATATCGGCAGCCTCCTTGGCAATATCCACCGCCGTATCGACCGAAATGCCAATGTCGGCGGCACGCAAAGCTGGCGCGTCATTGATACCATCCCCCATGAAACCCACTACGTGACCATTGGACTTGAGTGCGCGCACGATGCGCTCCTTGTGCGCGGGTGAGAGTTTGGCGAATACATTGTGCTGTTCGACCGCGAGCGCCATCTCGGCATCGCTGAGCACTTCGATCTGGCTGCCCAGAATCACCCCTTGCGTGGGCAGGCCCACCTCGCGGCAGATTTTGGCAGTGACCAGTTCATTATCGCCTGTCAGCACTTTGACAGCCACGCCGTGCGCCTGCAGTGCGGCAAGGGCAGGGGCAGTCGATTCCTTGGGCGGATCGAGGAAAGCAATGTACCCCACCAGAATCAGATCGGATTCATCCGCCAGGCTATAAACTTTCTGCGTGGCCGAGGTTTCTTTCATCGCGACTGCCACCACGCGTAGCCCCTCTTCGTTGAGCGCAGCGGTAAGGCTGTTCACCTGCGCCAACAGCTCCGCAGTCAGGGGCTCGATTGCATCACCGTGCTGGACACGGCTGCACACACCAAGCATCTCTTCCACTGCACCCTTGCAGATCAGCTCGTGATGATCATCGCGTTCCGACACGACGACGGACATGCGCCGGCGCTGAAAATCGAACGGGATTTCGTCCACCTTGCGGAAGTGTTGCGCCACATTGAGTTCACGATGTACTTCGGCGTGTTCCAGCACGGCCACATCCAGCAGGTTTTTCAGCCCGGTCTGATAGTAGCTGTTGAGATAGGCGTACTGCAGCACCTGATCCGACACCTCTCCGAACACGTCGGTATGGCGCGCCAGAAAAATCTTGTCCTGGGTCAGGGTACCCGTCTTGTCGGTGCACAGCACATTCATGGCGCCGAAGTTCTGAATCGCGTCCAGCCGTTTGACGATAACTTTCTTGCGCGACAGTATCACCGCACCCTTGGCCAGCGTGGAGGTGACGATCATCGGCAGCATTTCCGGGGTCAACCCCACCGCCACCGACAATGCAAACAGAAATGCCTCGACCCAGTCACCCTTGGTAAAGCCGTTAATGAACAGCACCAGCGGTGCCATCACGAACATGAAACGAATCAGCAGCCAGCTCACTTTGTTCACCCCGGTCTGGAATGCCGTAGGCGCACGGTCGGTCGTCATGACGCGCTGCGCCAACGCACCGAAATAGGTACGGCTACCGGTCGTCACTACCACTGCGCTGGCAGCCCCGCTCACCACGTTGGTGCCCATGAACAGGATATTTTCCAGGTCCAGCGTATTGCTGATCGAAGGATTGCGCGGCTGCGCAAATTTCTCCACAGGCAGCGATTCGCCCGTCATTGCCGACTGGCTCAGAAACAAATCCTTGGCCGTCAGCACCCGCAAATCGGCAGGGATCATGTCGCCCGCAGACAATACCACCAGATCGCCTGGCACCAGTTGGCTGATAGGCACCTCAGTGCGGCGCGGACCTTTCGGATGCAGCACCGCATTAAAGTACAGGCGCGCTTCTTCGGCTGCTTCTTCCACCGGATCGCGACGAATTACCGTGGCGGTATTGCGCACCATGGCCTTTAATTTGTCGGCTGCCTGGTTGGATTTTGATTCCTGCCAGAAACGCAGCAGCGTGGACAGCACGACCATGGTCGCGATGACGGTCGCGCCCTTCATGTCCTGGGTCAGATAAGACACCAGCGCGAGCAGGGTCAGCAGCAGATTGAACGGATTGCTGTAGCTGTGCCATAGATGCAGCCACCAGGGCATGGGCTTTTCCTGCTCAACTTCATTGCTGCCCACACGCTCGCGAATGGCTTCGGCTTCGTGTTCGGTCAATCCATCCGGGTGGGTTGCCAAGCTGGCCAACAGCGCATCGACATCACTTCTGGCTGCGGCAGTCAGCGTCTGCGCCAGCGATGCGGGTACCTCATTGCTTACACCGCTCCCCGTCAGCGCTTCAAGAATGGCCCGGCGCCGGAAATGGCGCCCCATGGCGCGGGTACGCACCAAGCCAGTGACAACTTGTTTCAGGATTGTGAAGTTCATTTCTCTTCTTCTCCGGTGAGACAACCAAATGGGCTCCGCGCATTATGTCGTCGCAGGCTGTCGCGCAGCTTACGTCAACCCATGCTTCACCCGACCGAATCGATGTGGGAAGAGACCATACGCAGCGCGAATGAAATCCGCGCCTGGCGTCGGCTCAGCGTAACAAGCTAAGTTGTTGGGAGATCGGATGTAAAAGACACCGGACAAGTTTTGTCCGGAATTTGACACCGCCTCTCGCGCTCGGCGAGATAGCGGCAGAAGCGATTCTGCGGGTTATCTAACCGGGCAATTGCCAGTTATACGCTGGCGACAACTGTCACCTGAACAAGTACCCACAAAGACTCTCCGTTTAAATAAAGCGCGCATGTTAGCTCAAGATTAAGACATTGAAAAGCGTCTTTTTCATGCGGCTCAACATTGCTCCCACGGCAGCCCTTCAAACCGCCAGCCGGAGAGGCTGCCGCGGTGATGATGATCGTCGAGCGGCCCCTCAAAAC
>JBDSHM010000219.1:0-6290 GCA_039918495.1 Sulfuriferula sp.
CAAAAGTCATGGCTGCAGCCAGCCATACACCGGTAGCAGCGCTCGCACCAGACCTGCCAAGGGCACGCCGAAATAATCCGCGCAATATCAAACAAGGTACTGCAGTAAATAAGGCCAGATAAACGACGAAAATTGCGGTACTCAATATCGCCGGAATCAGCCCCATCCCGGCCTTGCTGTGTAGCGCGCCGAACACCCACCCGCTGCCGAACAGATGGAGTCCAAATCCGAAGACCAAGCCCATAATGCCTGCTTGACGCACAGTCTTGCTGTTTGATACCAGCCAGAATAAACCCGCGTAGCTCCCCAGCGCGATCGGCCACCAGCCAAATGGATCCCAAGCAAGCACGCTCGTCGCTCCGAGCATGAAAGCCACTGCAATGGAGACCGGCGATTTCATATGACGCGCTTTGCCATTACCGTTATATTCCAACGATCATGCATCATGCGCTCACCGGACTGCCCATGCACAACTAAGCGGTTTCAGACTGCTCCGTATAGCTTTTCCGCAATGCCAGACGCCGCTCGTAAGCTTCGCGCGCAATCGCCACATCTTCCAGAAAGTACGGCAGTTCCGGCAAGGTCAGTGCTTGCGGTCCGTCCACCAGCGCAGAGGCGGGGTTCGGATGGAAGTCCACCAGGATCATGTTGGCACCGGCGATGACACCTTGCGCAACGACATGGCTGATGTCGAGTATGCCGTCTGGCCCGGCAGCACGCGTACCGACCGAGTGTGACGGGTCGATACACACCGGCATCCGGGTCAAGCGCTTGACCACGGGCACATGCGCAAAGTCCACCATGTTGCGATGCGGGTCACCCATGTTGGTTTTCATTCCACGCAGGCCGAATACGACTTTGCGGTTGCCTTCGCTGGCCAGGTATTCCGCCGCATTGAGCGATTCATCCAGGGTAATGCCGAACCCGCGTTTCAACAGAACCGGAAAACGCTGTTGGCGCCCGACAATTTTGAGCAATTCGAAGTTTTGCGTATTGCGCGTACCAATTTGCAGCATCACGCCGGTAGGGTCGCCAGTCTGGCGCAATGCCTCAAAAATCTCATCCATGTGCGATTCATGGGTGATCTCCATGGCGATGACTTTGATGCCGTATTTGCCAGCCAGTTCGAATACATAAGGCAGGCAATCCTTGCCATGTCCCTGAAACGCGTACGGATTGGTACGCGGTTTGTAGGCACCCATACGCGTGCAAACCTGGCCGTTGTCGCGCAGCACCTTCATCATCTGTTCGACATGACCGGGATTATCCACCGCGCACAAGCCTGCAAATATATTGAGGTTGTCCTGCCCGAAACGCACACCGTTATAGTCAAAATAACTGGGGCGAGGATCATTGTCCTGATGCCGGCCCAGCACGCGATACTCTTCGGACACCCGCACTGCGCGTTCCACGCCCGGCAGGCTTTTCATATAGTCCATGGCCAGTCCGGCCGTGCTGCCGATCAGATAAATTTCGGTGAGCAGTTGCGTGGCGCCCTGTTCTTCATGCACGCGGTATTGGATACCCGGCAGCTTGTCCAGGTAGCCTATGAGTTGCTGGTAAACAGGACTGTCCGAGCGGGTATTGGGATTGAGGATGAGGATCATGCTATACACGCCATATTCTGGTAAAGGCAGAATTGTAGCCTAACCCGGCTAAAGGATGACCCGTTCCATCCCGATTTGCTTGTTCAGGCTTCTGCGGCGGTCTTATTTTTTCAACGTCGTGGCGATCTGCTTTTCTGCCTGCGCCCAGTCTGCAGCGGCATCACCCGGCGCAAAACCTCGCCGCTCGGCAATGTAGTAAGCCGCTTCGGCCACCATTCGATAATGCAGCTCGGCACTAATTGGCAACATGGGCGCCTTGGTGCTGCGTTTCACAGCAGGCGCTGCTTTTGGCTTGGCTACCTTGGGCTTGGCAACAACCGCTTTGGCTTTAACTTTCTCCGCTGCGGGCTTGGTGGCTTTTGTTTTGACTTTAGTTTTGGGTTCAATGCTTGCAGATACAGGTTTGCCTGATACTTTGCTTTTCGCTTTCGACTCGGCCATGAATATTCTCCAGTTAAACGGTAGGGAATTTACGGACTATATGTGACTGCTATCAATTACTACCCGGTCTTCACCGGACATTCCAGCAAATAGCGTACCTGTTGTGTCAGACGCTAATACCATTACACCTCAAGCTTCTGGACGGCACTGCGTTTGTGCATCCATGCGCTGTTTGTGCGCGTCAGGCGGTTCCGCCCACGGTCAAACCGTCGATGCGCAAGGTCGGCTGGCCCACGCCCACTGGGACGCTCTGGCCCTCCTTGCCGCAGGTACCCACACCCGGGTCAAGCGCCATGTCGTTGCCGATCATTGAGACACGCGTGAGTACATCGGGGCCATTACCAATCAAGGTAGCACCTTTCACCGGATAGGTAATTTTTCCATCTTCGATCATGTAGGCTTCGGCTGCGGAAAACACGAATTTTCCGCTGGTAATATCTACCTGACCGCCGCCAAAGTTCACCGCATACAGGCCATGCTTGACCGAAGCGATGATTTCAGCCGGATCTTTGTCGCCATTGAGCATGTAGGTGTTGGTCATGCGTGGCATGGGAATATGTGCAAAGGATTCACGCCGCGCATTGCCGGTAATCGGCACGCCCATCAAACGGGCATTGAGCGTGTCCTGCATATATCCCTTGAGCACACCGTTTTCTATCAGCGTGGTGCATTGGGTCGGATTGCCTTCGTCATCGACGTTAAGTGAACCACGTCGATTCATCAATGTGCCGTCATCCACCACTGTCACGCCAGTGGCGGCAACCCGTTCACCCACGCGTCCGGCAAACGCCGAACTGCCCTTGCGGTTGAAGTCGCCCTCGAGACCATGGCCGATGGCTTCATGCAGCAGGATACCGGGCCAGCCCGCACCCAGCACCACCGTCATGCTGCCTGCCGGCGCTGGCTTGGCGGCCAGATTGGTGAGCGCCTGATGCACCGCCTGTTCAGCATATTTTTTCAGCATGGCATCGCTGAAATATTCGTACCCAAAACGTCCGCCACCGCCTGCCGACCCTTGTTCACGTCGGCCATCCTGCTCGGCAATCACCTGCAACGACAAGCGCACCAGCGGGCGCACATCCGCTGCCTGGTGGCCATCGGAACGGGCAATCAATACCACGTCGTATTCCGACGCCAGACTCGCCATGACTTGTGTGACGCGGCTATCGACTGCGCGTGCATAGCGCTCCAGCTTTTCCAGCAGCGCCACTTTTTCTGCATCTTTCAGCGTGGTGAGCGGGTCCATCGGTTGATACAAGGCATGGCCGCCGGGCCGAGCTATCGCATGCGGCTTGCGGACTGCTCCGCTCTTGGCAATGGCGCGCGTGGCTTCGGCGGCGGCAAGCAATGCCGGTTGACTGATGTCATCGGAATAGGCAAACGCAGTCTTCTCACCCGACACGGCGCGAACACCAACGCCTTGCTCAATATCAAAACTGCCGGATTTGACCTGCCCCTCTTCCAGGCTCCAGCCTTCGGAACGGGTATATTGAAAATACAGATCGGCATAATCCACGTGATGATCCATGAGCCGGCCGAATACGCCATCAAGCTGGCTGGCATCCAGCTGGTTGGGAATCAGTAGTGTTTCATGTGCGGTCTGAAACAACATTTCCGGATTGGGGATCAGGACACCGGTCAGTGTGGAAGTAGTCATGGCATACGCCTGTGAAGTGAATACAAGTTATATGGAGGCAAAGTGCTTACGTTCAAGCTATTTAATTGCCTTGCCCTTGATCTGGATATGGCTGCAATCCAGCGTGCGGTGTTTCAATGCGGGGAGGCTTTTCCTCAAGCTCGCCTGATAGGCTGGATTGATGCCAGCCATGACCACCCCTGAACCGCGCGGCAGACGATCCAGCACCACGCCCCACGGATCAACAATCATGGTATCGCCATGTGTTTCCCGTCCGGACAAGTGATAGCCGCCTTGCGCGGGCGCAATGACATAGGCCAGATTTTCAATGGCGCGCGCACGCACCAGGGTTTCAAAATGCGCTTTGCCTGTGGTGGCGGTAAATGCCGACGGCACCAGAATGATGTCGACATCGGCCATAGCGCGATACAGTTCGGGAAAGCGCAGATCGTAACAAACGGACAATCCGATACGGCCAAACGGCGAATCCAGCACGACAACCTGGTCACCGGGTTCAATGGTTTTCTCTTCCTGATAATGCTCGACTCCCAAATCGAGTCCGAACAAATGAATCTTGTCGTAACGTGCCACCAACTTGCCTTTGTCATCATAGACCAGGCAGCTGTTGCGCACTTTTTTTGGATTGTCGCAGGCCATGGGCACCGATCCGCCCACCAGCCAGATTTTGTGCTTTTTTGCTGCTGCCGCAAGAAATTTCTGGATTGGTCCCTTGCCCTCTTCTTCGCGCACGGCCACTTTATCGGTGTCTTTGTTCCCCATGATGGCAAAAAATTCTGGTAACGCCACCAGCTTTGCGCCACCGCCTGCGGCCAATGCAACCAGCCGTTCAGCTTCTGCAAGATTGGCGCTTACGTTAGGACCCGATGCCATCTGGATAGCCGCCATGCGAATGACGCCCGGTGCATGGGCTCGTGTTGGCTTCGCCACAGTTGTACGGCTTTTTGGTTTGGCGAAACTGGAAGGGGCTCTGTTATGTTTATCGCTCACGACTTTCTCCATGCTGCTGCATTTTCTGGCGGCCTAATCGATCGGGATTACGGCTGTGTGTCGACGCGCGCGATCCGCTTGACCACTGGATCCGACCACGCCCCGGTCACACTGTATTCGAATGTAGCCGCCTGACCGAAGGGATCTTTCAGCAGTTTTTGTACTGCCAGCGCACCCAGACCCACGACCGGACCGCCAATCAAAGTACCTGCCAGCGCCACGCTTTCACTCAGTTTTGGTGATACCGCAACCCTCAATTGCTGGGTCTCGGCATTGATATCCGCCATCCCGCTCATGCGTACTTTGGCGGATGGTCCCTGCATGCGGAAATCATCACTGTAAACCACGCCACGACTCAACCTCATGGTACCGGAAATCTCATCGAAGGCGAACCCGTCGCTGAACACATCACGAAAATCAAGCCCGATACGGCGCGGCAATGCCTGCAGGCTGAGTACGCCCAGCAGCTTGCCAATACCCGGATCCACCTTGGCAAACTGACCGTTACTGGCCTTCAGGGTAAAGGTGCCTGACAGTGAAGGAATGGCGATATCGGCAGGCGTACCGTTCCACTCACCATCGCCATCCAGCGTGGCCTGACCGCGTTTGACCAGACCGGGGTGCGCAAAACGGCCAAGAAATTTACCCACATCATTCACCGTCAGGTGAATTTTGGCATGCGTCTGCGGGATACGATCCGGATTCCAGACCCCTTGCATGGTCAAGGTGCTATCCGGGTGAGTGAGACGGATTGATTCAAAATCAAGCCCATTGCCCTGCGGCGTGGCCATGACCTGCAATTCGCCCAGTGGCCGATCCTTCAACTGTAAATTATCCACGCGGATATCCAATGCCGGCAGGTTGCCGTCCTGCGCGGACTTCACGCCATCCGACGGCAATGCTGCGGGGATATTCAGCGTTTTGAAATGCGCGCCAAGTTTGTCCTGCGGCTGACCCGCCGCTTTATTCGCAGGCTGCCATGTCACCTCGCCATTGACGTTTTTGCCGGCAACATCGGCACGCCAGGTCCCATTTTGGTTACGTGCAGCAATGTTGATGTCCTGAAAACGGTGTCCAAACAGATCCAGCGTATTGAAATTGAGATTAATCCCTGCCAGGGGCGGCAGCCCGCCAGTACCGCCTCCCGTTGCGGCGAACTGATTGCGCCAGAGGTCGATATCCGACAACGGCAGTGAACCGGTAATCCATAATCCGCTCTCCGCTGGCAGTTCCGCCTCGCCGCCAAAGCGCAATGCACCACGCTCGATCACTGCCTCGCCGTTTTTCTGTTTTTGCAGCAACAATGCCGAGGCCAGCTTGCCATAATGTATCGACAACAGCGATTCGCCGCCGTCGCGCAATGTTTTTTTCACGCTGAGCGGCTGAGTGTCAGCAGCTGCCTTGGCAAAGGGTGGCGGTAAATCCGATGCCATACCCACCAGATTCGATTCAAAATCAGCTTCGGCCTGAAGATGACGCAGATTGATCCTGGCTCGCCAGTCTGCCGCACCGTGCAGATGGCTGGCCAACGCCGGATTGAGGTAGGGGCGCAGCCCTGGTACGCTCATGCGACCCAGCGCGTCCACCCGAATCAATCC
>JBDSHM010000220.1:0-1769 GCA_039918495.1 Sulfuriferula sp.
CTCGCGTCACCCCGTATTTCACAGCGCGGGGCCCGGCAGCATTCATCGCCAGATTACCGCCGATATGGCAGTAAGGTGAGCTACCCGGATCGGGTGGATAAAACAGACCATGCGCACGCGCAGCAAGTTCGATATCAGCCGTGACCACACCGGGTTGCACCACCATGTAGCGATCGGCAGGATTGAATTCGAGAATCGCATCCATGCATTCGAAACTCACCACCGCACTGCCCGTGACCGGCAGCGCACCACCCACATTCCCCGAACCTGCGCCACGCGCCACCAGCGGCACCTGATGAGCCAGCGCGACCTGCATCAGTGCGACGACGTGTTCGTGGCTGGCTGGGAACAATACCGCGTCTGGTAGACAGGATCGTGGGGTTTCATCGTGACCATACAGCGTCAGGGTTGCTGCGTCGGTGAATACGCGTTGAGCGGACAGGGCCGCAATGAAATCGGCCAGTGCAGCGGCTGGCAACATGATTAATTCTCGCTTTCGGCAGCTTCTGCCAACCATGCATCCTTGAGCATGGCATCGCTATCGGCATAACGCGCATAGGCTTGCTGCACCAGCGCCTCATAGTCAAAGCGCGAATACGGCAATTGAGTCTGTTCGTGCAGTGTATGGCGCATCGCCTGAGTCATGGCCGGCCCCATGCCCACCACGCGTTTGGCCTGAATAATCCCGTTACTGGCATCCACCAGCGTCATTTGCACGCGCGCCCGATCGCCGGGCGGATTAACCGGCACCGCCTGCTCTTGAGCAGGTAACTGATGAACGTTATAGGCCACATCCGACCACTCACATACATCCTCTATGCGATATAACAAGAACAGTACCGGCTGTTGAACATACAAGGCAAATTCGACCGGCCGGGTGCGAAATCCACTGACTTCGTCGACGGTAGGATTGGTCCAGAACAACACCAGATCGTGCACGCCATCGCGATAGCAATACTGGGTGGCTTCCGGGTAACTGGTGTGATCGGGCGAGTAAACTTCGCCAACGTGGCGCGTAGCCATCATGCCTCCGGTGGCAGGCTTGCCATCAAATCCGCAACCATTTCCGGCTCCAGATCAAAGCCCTCATCCATGCTGGGGTTCAATGCAATGCCAGCAGGCGCGCCCATCTTGCGCAGCACCCAGGAAAACTCGGTAAGCAGGCCGCCGCCATAACCCGGGTGATCTCCGACAAAATTCTTGGCCCGCTCGGGACTGGTAAACAGCACCAGCACCTGTGTGCCCGACTCATCCTCCAGTACCAAAGGCTGCGCGCGCGTGCTACGCTGGAAGCCCTTGATCTCGTTTGCCTCATCTTCCACCGGCATGAAAACTTGCGCATCCAACAGGTAACGGATGAAATCATCACCAGAAACACGACCATTCAACGCGGACTGAAGCTGTTTTTCCAAATCATTTTTAGGTTCAAAAGTGCCTTGATTCATTGGGCTGGCTCAGAATAGTGACCATGGAAGTGTAGCGCAAATTGATAACCGGGCGTATCCCGACTGGCATCGCGAACGGATTTTTCTTAGAATAGCGGTCTTCATCGATTAATTGATTCAGAGGAACCAGGCATGTCCGGACATTTCCCTTTCAGCGGCAATACCAATCGCGTCAGCGTATTCGGTTTTTACGAACGCTATAATCTCAATCCTGCGATGCAGGAAAAGTATTACAAGTGGTGGTACGACTGGGCGAAAAATTTCGTCATGAATGACGATGACCTGAAGGCAGTCAAGGGCGTGGAATTCAGTCACTACCCGTTC
>JBDSHM010000221.1:0-3063 GCA_039918495.1 Sulfuriferula sp.
ATTTTTGCAAATCTGCCTGTCATCCAGGTGGTAACCAAAATGCCGATGAGGGTTGCTACCAGTAGTGATGCACCGGCGACCTGTAGAGCCATTGATATGGAATCAAATTGGATGAAGGCTGCCAGTCCGGTGACGATGGCCGTAACGGCTGGGCCGAAATAGGGGATGATGTGCAACACACTGGCAGCGACAGCCCATGCACCGGCGTTTTGCAGACCCAGCCAGGTAAAGGCCGCCCAGGTAAAAATACCAACCAAAGCATTGGTGATCAACAACATGAACATGTAACTCTGAATGGAGTGGTTAATATCATCCAGAATGTGAACCGTGATTTTTCTTCGTGTCAGTGTCGGCCCGGCCAAACGTACCAGTTTGCGCTTGAAGGTATCCCCTGACAGCAGTAAAAAATAGGTAAGAAACATCACCATGACGGCTTGTCCCAAAAAAGCCATCACGCCCAACCAGCCGGACCATAACAGATTGTTCAGCTTGAACGGCGAAGGATCGATGACCACATAATTCTTGTGCCCTTTGTTAAGTTCGGGTGTGGCGGCAACCTGGTTGGTGGCCTTTTCAATCTCATTTGCAGCAATCTGTACTTTTTGCATATAGCTGAGTCGTCCGCGCGGCAAATGAGAGGTAACGGACGACAGTTTGCTTGCTGCCTTGGGCAACTGATCCAGAATGGTTTGCATTTGTCCCCGTAAAGCGTAGGAACACAATATTATTGTACTTACTACGGCCAGCATCACGACGGTAGCGCCGATTAAGCGCGGAATTTTGATCTTTTCCAGCCATGCAACAAGTGGATTCAGCGTGTAGGCAAACAAAATGCCCAGTAAGATGGAAATAACAAATACCTGCGCCCAATCGATTGCAAATATTAGCGCGATCACCGATAGGAAGATAAGCGGAATGCTGCGGGTGTTTATTGTTTCATGTTTGGGAAGAAGCGTTAAATGCTCGGCATCGGAAGCGGATGCCAAATCATTACTCGTCTGTGCCGATTCAGCTGGAGATGGTGTTTCCATATTTGCGACACCCATATAGTGAAACGGAAGGCTTGCTGTTGTTTTGGAATGAATTGTACTCTACGGCCAGCAACCCAATCATTCACTTAATAAGCTGTATTAAAAAAGGCTCCCTGCAGAGCCTTTTTTAAGGTTTAGATCATGGCAAGGCTTAATTGCGGTTTTGCACGTCTTTGGCCTTGTCGTGAATCGCATCGCCCGCGTGCTCCACATCCTTGCCCGCTCCGGCTACGGTGTTGCAGGCAGAAACACTGAGTAATACGCCCACTGTGCCGGCCAATACTAACGCTGATAAAATTTTCTTGGTCATGATCGATCTCCTGAATGATTTGGTAATGGTTGAAAGCCTGAAACCTGAAACGCATATTTCAAGCTTGAGAAGATCATATTGTTGCTGGCATATCTGGTCTGTGCGCTGTCGAACATAATATGAAATTGTCCGAATCGCTTAGCACTCTCGACGTTGAATAGACGCTTAATGCCCTGACCAATATCAATATTGGCGACAAGCGGGGCTAAAGCCAATATTCCGGGAGTCTGGATAACCATTCCTTGAAACGGGAAGTAATGGGTCGATGTTCCCATTCCGTAAGATCGATCTGATTGGATTGATTCAGGTCATTGGTAAACATGGTTTCCATTTGGTTGGCAAAGTCGCTGCCAAGAATGACGGCATTCACTTCATCATTATGCAAAAAACTGCGCCAATCCAGATTGGTTGAACCAATGGTCGACCAGACGCCATCCATAGTGGCTGTTTTGGCATGCATTACGGAACCGCGCCGTTCATAGATCTTTACGCCGGCGCGCAGTAATTTGGTGTAATGAGATCGCCCGGCATTAAAGACTATCCAAGAATCACTATGGCTCGGTAAGATCAGTGTTACATCGACACCACGTTGGGCAGCCCTAATCATGGCATCCAGCAGTTGAGGATCGGGTACAAAATAGGCATTGGTAAGGTGTATCCGTCGTTCTGCATGATTGATTGCCGAGAGCAATGTCAGATAGATTGGATTGGTGGGGTCATCGGAAACGCTGCCCATGGCGCGAACAATTTCATTCCCCTGTTTGTGGAGTTGAGGAAAATAGTCACTCTCAGTGAGCGGTACGCCATTCTGCCGCCGCCAGGTATCCAGAAATAGCTTCTGGAATTCAGCCACAGCGGGCCCTTGAATTTCGACGTGAGTATCGCGCCAGCCGAAGGATGGGTTGCTGTTCTTTTTTTTGTGTCGTAACACAGATCCGCTGGAGTAGGCATTGCTGATATTGATGCCACCTACAAAGGCAATTTCACCATCGATCACCATTAATTTTCGATGGTCCCGATTATTCAGCCGCCAGGTTTTTGCATGGGGGGCGAGGGGATTCACCGGGTTGAATTCCACCACGTGAACAGCGCGATCGGACATGGATTTAAAAAATTCCTTGGGTGTGCCGAGCGAACCCACGCTGTCGTAAATCAGATTGACTTGTACCCCATGCGCCTGTTTATCCAGTAGCAGCGCTTCAAATTCCTCGCCGACCTTGCCATCCTCAAAAATGTAGCTTTCCAGATTGATTGTGCGATGCGCATTACGAATGGCAGCAAACATGGCTTTGTAAGTGGACGGGCCATCCTGCAATAAGGTAACTTTGTTGTCCAATACCAGCGGATTGGCAGGATTGATTTCCTGTTCCAGGGCGAGATGTTTTTGTAATATGTCCAAGCTGCCTGCTTTCTGTTTTAACTGTGTGAGAACAGCTTGGCTTTTTTTTGCGGTTATTATGCCGTGGGCGTTATCAAATTGCACAACATGTGATGTTGGCGCTGCCAGTGTCGCTTTGGCATTGGGAAGGCTGGAGCAACCAGCCAACATCAACGCCGCCATCGTAGCGGTAATCACAAAATTCTTGTGCTCTAACCAATTAGAACGATCCCGAAAGTTATTTGGCGCCTGTTTTGTTTTCATGTTGAATAAGCCAGCATTTAATGTGTGCATATATTTCAGTATGAACAGGCCGGCAGCTGGTCTTTGGAAATCAGCTATTT
>JBDSHM010000222.1:0-4053 GCA_039918495.1 Sulfuriferula sp.
GCTCAATGCCCTTTGTGGTATTGCCCCAGCAAGCGATGACGATAGGCCGTGAGCAAATCGCTGCGAGTAAGAATACCGACCAGTTTTCCGGACGCGTCGATTACCGGCAATCGACCTATATCCCAAGCGGACATCAACTCGATTGCAACGGCCAGGCTGGCTTCGGCACGGATCGTCAAAGCCGGGCTTCGAATGAGATGCGAAAGCTGTGTGTGCGACACCGGATGGGAGTCGAACAAATCTTTGCGGGTGATTACGCCGACGGGTGTTTGTGCTTCGTTGACGACAGGATAGCCTTGATGTCGACTATCAGCGGTGCCTTCTGCCAGCCATGCCCGTATTTTTGTCAGCGTATCGGTAGCAAGAAGCGTCACTACAGATCGATGCATATGGTCGGCGACGCGCATTTGCGTGAAAAAATCTGCACTGTAATCAACCGGTACTTGCACCCCTCGTCGTGCGATCTTTTCAGTCATGATAGTTTGTTTCATCAACAGGCTGGAGACCATGTAAGCGGCACTACACCCAATCAAAAGGGGTAACAGTCCAGCCATTTGCCAGGTGGCTTCCAGTGCAAATACGATGGACATGAACAGCGCCCGTGCCGCCCCCGCAAAGATGGCAGCCATCCCCACCAGCGCGGCCAGCCGCGGGTCCAGCGCCAAACCGGGGATCGTAGCAATCAAGACATGACCAAGCGTTGCGCCCAGACACGCACCGACGGTCATCAGCGGCGCCAACGTGCCACCGGATGTACCGCTGCCCAGTGAAATCATCCACGACACCAATTTTGCCACCCCAAGCATCCATAGCGCGGATCCGGCCAGGTTTCCGCTCAATGCATCGCTGATGTTGTCGTAGCCGACGCCTAAAGTGCGTGGTGCAATATATCCAATCACGCCCACAATCACTGCGCCTATGGCCGGCCACCACATCCAGTGCAGCGGTAGGCGCTCAAATGCATCTTCAATCGCATAAACGCCACGTGACACGCCAACTGATACCACCCCGACAATTGCTCCCAAGAGCACGCACGCAATCA
The DNA here is from genome assembly GCA_039918495.1 of Sulfuriferula sp. Classification (GTDB taxonomy): domain Bacteria; phylum Pseudomonadota; class Gammaproteobacteria; order Burkholderiales; family Sulfuriferulaceae; genus Sulfuriferula. The sequence goes on from JBDSHM010000222.1 coordinate 1,043, forward strand.
GCGTCGGTACCGTCGGCCATGCGAGGGCCGGCATCGAAAAGAACGGCGTGAAACCGGTAAATTGTGCGCGTACAATAGCAGCCGTTCCACATGCGATTACAACGGGCAGCAGGGAGCGGGTGCGGAATTCGAAGAGCAATAATTCGATGGCGAGCAAGGTGGCTGCGAGCGGCGTGCCAAATGTGGCCGCCATGCCGGCTGCTGCACCGGCGGCCAATAGTGTCTTGCGTTCGTCAGCAGTCACCCGTATCCACTGACCAACCACAGAACCCAACGCACCGCCCGTCGCAATAATCGGCCCTTCGGCACCGAAAGGACCGCCGGTACCAATGGAAATAGCCGCAGATAACGGTTTCAGGAACAGGATTCGTGCGGGTATCCGGCTGCGATTGGTGAGTATTTGCTCCATCGCTTCCGGGATGCCATGACCACGGATGGCCTGCGATCCATAACGGGCCATGAGCCCGATTATCAAGGCGCCTGCTACGGGCACGCCCAATACCCACAGCCCCAAATGATTGTTCGCGGGACTGACCGGGTGCCAGAGCAATTCACCATAAAAAGCCAGATGGGTGATGAAACCAATCAGCAATATCAATCCCTGTGCAATGACCGCCGCAATGATGCTAATTCCAAAAGCCAGCAAACAGATGAAAAGCGTACGTCGGTCCATGCCGGTGGCATGCTCCGATACGTGGGCGGCATTCAGCAATGGAGACAGGGAGGGGGCGATGGGCAGGCCTTCGGTAGAAGATTCTGTCAATTCGGATTGTTTGTGCATGTTGCTCTCTTCTTGAAGATATGGAGCTTTTCTTCAGACGCTACCGTGCAGTCCACACGCTTCCAGATAAACCGCTTTCTGGTTAAGTGTCAGACAAGGGAAGTTTTTCAAAACTGAGCAGTTTAGAGTGCTTTTATTTATAAGAAAAACGAAATATTATGGGGTTTTATATCGGAGTTATCGATAGATGGATATCGAGCAGGCACGGACATTTCTACAGGTGGTCGCTATCGGCAATTTTCAGGGGGCGGCAGAAAAACTCAATGTGACCCAATCAACGGTGAGTGCCCGCATCCAGAATTTGGAAAGAAAACTGGGCGCGAAACTGTTCAGCCGCGGCAAGCAGGGTGCAACGCTGACTGCAGCAGGGCAACGTTTTGTACGGCATGCCCAGACTTTGGTGCGTACCGCCGATATTGCCAGACAGGATGTGGGTTTGCCGGAAGGTTATTCCGGGGGACTGACGGTGAGCGGGCGAATCGCGCTATGGGAAAATTTTTTGCCACGTTGGGTGGCATGGATGCGGGAAGTGGCTCCCACCATTTCATTGCGCCTTGAAATCGGGTTTGAGCAGGGGATCATGCATGGACTGGTGCAGAACACGCTGGATATTGGTTTGATGTATACCCCTGAATCCCGACCGGGCTTGGCTCAGGAGCGCCTATTTGATGAAACGCTGGTCTTGGTGGCCACCGATAGAAAGCGCCCATGGCCGGACTCTGGTTATGTTCATGTGGATTGGGGAACGGAGTTTTCCCATCAATTTTCAGTCCATTTCCCCGATCATCCGGCCCCGGCGCTCAGCGCAAATATTGGCTGGCTAGGAATCCAGCAACTTTTAATGTCTGGCGGCTCGGCATACTTTCCTGAGCGTATGGTGCGCACACTCATTGCCGAAAAACGTTTGCATCGCGTATCGAATTCACCTCATTTTTCGGTGACGGCATACATGATTTATTCGTTATCGCGCAACGAAGGCTATCTTCAACAAGCGGTCGAGGGTTTAAGACGGTTGGGACGCGATGAGCGGCGCATGCCGATCGACAAGGATGCACATCAATAGAACTTGGCTGATTTCACCATTCCCTACTGGAGAGTAGGGCACTGTCCTCCAGTATTGTTTTTCGGAATATGTTATTTCACCCGCATTCCGGGCACGGCGCCTTCATCCGGAGACAAAATATACAAACCGGGTGTTTCGCCCGAAGCAGCCAACACCATCCCTTCGGAAACGCCGAATTTCATTTTGCGCGGCGCCAGATTGGCGACCATAACGGTCATGCGACCAATGAGTTTTTCGGGATCGTAGGCAGACTTGATGCCGGCAAAAACATTGCGGGTTTTACCTTCGCCGATATCCAGCGTCAGACGTATCAATTTGTCAGCCCCTTCCACATGTTCTGCATTGACGATTTTCGCGACCCGCAAATCGATCTTGGCAAAATCATCCACCGTAATGGTATCGGCAATGAGGGCAATGACATGGCTTTGAGCTTCAGCATGGTGTGACGGCACATGCGTATCCGTGCTGACTTCCAGGCTTTGCTGATTGGCTGCCACCAAGGCATCAACCTGTTTTTGTTCAACCCGCGTCATCAAATGCTGGTATGGGTTGATGCTGTGGTCGATGAGCAGCGTAGCGGCATCCGCCCAGGTCAATGCATCGATATTGAGGAAGGCTTCAACTTCGGTCGCGAGCTTGGGCAACACCGGCTTGAGGTACAAGGTAAGGAGGCGGAACAGATTGACACTGACCGAACAGACTTCATGCAAAAGCAGCTCGCTACCTTCCTGTTTGGCCTGTTCCCATGGTTTGTTATCGTTGACGTACTGGTTGGCGAGATCGGCGAGACGCATGATTTCGCGCAAAGCTTTGCTGTAATCGCGCATCTCATAGCATTCGCCGATGAGGGTGTCCGCGTGCTGAACCTCATTCAGTAATTCAGATGTGGGCAGCTTCGCTGCCAGTTTTCCGTCAAAACGCTTGGCGATGAAACCAGCGGTACGACTGGCAATGTTGACATATTTTCCGACTAAATCGCTGTTCACGCGGGCGATGAAATCGGTGAGATTCAGATCGAGATCTTCCATGCTGCCGTTGATCTTGGCAGCGTAGTAGTAACGTAGCCATTCCGGGTTCATGCCGCTGGACAGGTAGCTCTCGGCGGTGATGAAGGTGCCGCGCGATTTGGACATCTTGGCACCGTTGACGGTGAGAAAGCCGTGCGCA
>JBDSHM010000223.1:0-1785 GCA_039918495.1 Sulfuriferula sp.
GCGTACGGACCCGGAAGTCGTGGCTGTGCTGCAACAGCGCTTGGCAAGTGTGGCTTCAGTGATCTGGGACGGTATGGGCGATAACCCCTATATGGGTTATCTGGCACTAGCCGATTACCTGGTGGTCACGGCGGATTCGGTCAACATGGCATCTGAAGCCTGCTTTACTGGTAAACCGGTATTCATAGAAGGTTTAACGGGTGCCCATAACAAATTTGAACAATTTCACTGCGAATTGCAATCACGTGGGTATACGCGACCCTTTACCGGTGAATTAACAGACTGGCATTACCCCCCACTGGATGAAACCAGGCGGGTCGCCAGCTTACTCAAACAAAGCATGGGATTGAACTAGATGGCGTTAAAAATTGAAACTTTTAGCAATGCCAAGGGTGGCAACAGCTTTTTCAAGGCCTTGGGCCATCCGCTCAGCGCGTCGCTTGCTGCTAATCTGCTCGAAAAATTACGTGGCATGGGCGGGGTTGCCGTGTATGACCCACTCGGCATGGCCGAAAGTTTCTGCGAGTTTTATGCACTGGCCGAGCTGGATATTCGGGCGGTTTTTGTGCAGCGCCTGGAGGATATCGGCAAACCGCTGCTGGGCATGCCCGCACAGCCTGTCACAGAACTACCGCATTGTGACGCAGATGTGTTGCTGATTACTGCTTTCGATGCCGCTCGCCTGATGGATCATGTTCGCCATCTGGTACCCGAAGGTATGGTAATCACAAGCCTGGATGACATGCGTCTGCCTGATGCCATGCTGACCAATCCCCGGCGTTATCTGGACCCACTCAATTTTGCTACCAACTTTGGATTTTTTCGCGATGCCGGTGGTCAGCACACGCGTATTGTGACCTGTGATTACTGGTCGGGTCTGGGTGCTGCCAAGCCACCCACAGTGTGGTTCCGGTTGTTTGATCGTGAAGGTGGTTCGTTGGCCGAATGGCAGGACACAATCCCGGCTCCCGGCGCCAGCCTGATTATAGATAGCCGCGAAGTGCGCAGCCGTTTCAATCTCGGCGAATTTACCGGGTCGCTGTTCATGCACGTACTGGGCGTGGCCCGCCATGACGTGGTCAAGTATGCCCTGGATACATTTGGTGACGATGAAACAGTGTTGTCCTGTACGCATGATGCCAATGCCTGGCCTTCTGATTTGTTTGCCGGGTTGCCTGCGCCGCGCGATAACGAGCGGGTGGTGATGTGGATACAAAACAGCCATCCCGTACCTATTCCAGCCAATGCAGTGGGGCTCAATCTGATGGGTTCGGGTGAAGTCCGTTATGTTGACCAGGTAATACCCGCATTTGCCTGCTATCCGCTCGATGTGGCATCGCTATTTCCCGAAGCGTGCTGGCCGAAGCAATTGGAAGTACAGGCGGGACGGCATTTTGTGCGGCCACGTTACGAAGTGCATGTCAAAAATGGACGTAGCCGTATTGCGCATGTGAATGTGGAGCGTAACGACCTCGCTGCCGATCCGGGTATTCCAGCCATGGCCGCATATATGGGTAAGGGTTATATCTTGCCGGCACCGCTCTTGCCAGAAGCACTGTGGCGTAGCGTGGTACAGCCGACCCCAATGTCCACCGCACAAGTGGATTTACCGATCGCCGCGATCGTGTATGACGCCACCGGAGTGGAAGTCGCACGCCATGATTTTGGTTGTTTACAACGTAGCGATAGTGTTGAGCTTGATATTAATGCGCTATTGACGGAGCAGGGAGCCAAGTTGCCCAGTGGTTCAGGACATATCGAACTTGTTTATGATTTCAGTCACGG
>JBDSHM010000224.1:0-6110 GCA_039918495.1 Sulfuriferula sp.
ATTGGTTGCGCCAGGGCAGTCATCCTGATTTTATGAAATTGCAGCCTGCCGTGCTGGACGAAAATGAGTCGCATGCTGAACCTCCAGAGCGTAAAAGCCCCTTGGCGGGACAGCAGATTAGCGTAGCGCAGGTACGCGAATTGACACAGTTTGTTCAATTGAGTGCGCATCGCGGCGGTTTTCGAATCGCGCTGATTCATCCAGCAGAAACGATGAATACTGCAGCGGCCAATGCGCTTCTGAAAACACTTGAAGAGCCACCGCCGAATACCTTGTTGATCCTGGTCAGCCATCAGTCGAGCCGTTTGCTGCCTACCATCCTGAGCCGATGCCACCAGATTCGGTTCGCATTGCCCGATATTGATATTGCATTGTCCTGGCTGCAGCAGCAGGGCATTCGCGAGGTAAATGTCTGTCTGGCACAAGCAGGGGGAGCACCTTTATTGGCTAGCGTGCTGGCAGATGTCGATTATCAGGAACGGAGACGCGGATTTTTGAGTGGGTTGTCAAAAATGAAAATTGCGGACACGTTGCGTATAGCCGAGCATCATGCCAAACAGCCACTGCCCGATATGGTGCATTGGCTGCAGCAATGGCTGCATGATCTGGTGAGTTTGCATCTGGCGGGGCGCGTATATTATCAAATCGATTTTGAAGCGGAATTGCGGGGCACGGCCGAGCGTGCTAACTTACTAAAAATGCTTGATTTTCAACGCCGCTTGCAAGCAGCACGCGCCAGCGTTCAGCATCCGCTTGCTGCCCAGATGGTACTGGAAGATTTGCTGCTTGAATACGCAGGCTTGTTTGACTGAATGGAGCAACCATGAGTAATACCGCTGATAAAACTGCCATCGCCCGCCCGGGTGTACTGTCTTTGAGTATCAAGGAAAAAACGGCACTGTTCGCTGCTTATATGCCATTCCTCAAAGGTGGTGGGATTTTTATCCCCACCACCAAGCAATACAAATTGGGTGATGAAGTTTTCATGCTGCTGACGCTGATGGAAGACCCCAATAAAATTCCGGTCGCCGGAAAAGTTGTCTGGATTACACCAGCCGGTGCACATGGCGGAAAGACCCAAGGTATCGGTGTGCAATTCGACAAGAATGACAGTGGTGTTGCTGCACGCAACAAGGTTGAAGGCTTGCTCGGCGGCTCTCTCAAGTCAGCACGGCAGACCCACACTATGTAATTCTGATTACCTGATTATTCCCTACAGGCTGCTATGTACAGCCTGCTTTTTTGGATCAGTTTCATGTTTATTGACTCGCATTGTCATATCAATTTTCCAGGCTTGGCTGAGCAGCAGACAGCCATATTAGCGCGCATGCAGGATGCTGCAGTCAGCCATGCGTTGTGTGTCAGTGTGAATCTGGAAGATTTTCCACAGGTACTGGCGATGGCAGAAAACCACGCAAACGTGTATGCCTCAGTCGGCGTACATCCTGATCATGAAGATATTGATGAGCCGAGCGTCGTACGGCTGGTGGAACTGGCGGCTCATCCAAAAATTGTGGCGATAGGTGAAACAGGACTGGATTATTTTCGACTTACCGGCGATCTGGACTGGCAGCGCGAACGTTTTCGTACCCATATTCGAGCTGCAAAACAGGTTGGAAAGCCGCTCATTATTCATACCCGGGCCGCTGCAGAAGATACCTTGCGCATTATGGATGAGGAGCGCGCAGCGGAAATCGGCGGCGTGATGCATTGCGTTACCGAGAGCCTGGAAGTCGCACAAGCGGCGATCGCGATGGGCTTTTACATTTCGTTTTCAGGCATCGTCACATTCAAAAATGCGCTGGCATTAAAACAGGTGGCTCAAACCATTCCTCTCGAAAAAATGCTGATTGAAACAGATTCACCTTATCTGGCGCCCGTGCCGCATCGAGGCGAAACCAATGAACCCGCTTTTGTGCGACATGTAGCCGAGGAAATTGCGCGGCTACGCGGAATATCAGCCGAAGAGGTGGGTGACATGACCAGCCGCAACTTTTTCCGTTTATTCAAGGCTGCGGCGTGATTGGTGATATTGCACGTGCGTTAATGGATGCGATTCGCAGCCTGTTGCATCCGAAAATACTCGCTATTGTTCTGTGGCCAATGGTGTTGTCACTGGTGCTGTGGGGCGTATTAGCGTGGCTTTTCTGGGATAGCTGGATCGGATTTCTCAGCCACTGGGTGCACCCTGCACAAGCGTTTCTGAGTCAACATGATTTTGTCTGGCTTGCCAATGGCATGACCGTGGTACTGCTGCTGTTGCTGATCATGCCGCTGGCGTTAACCACTGCGCTGTTTATTGCGGCGGTAATGGTCATGCCAATGATGGTGCGCCATGTTGCAAGTCGCGATTATCCCGAGCTGGAACAACGGCATGGTGGCACATTTGCGGGGAGCGTTGGGAATGCCCTGATTGCGATAAGTGTATTTTGCGGTTTGTGGCTGGTATCACTGCCATTCTGGTTGCTGGCCGGGTTGGGCGCGCTGTTCTCTTTACTACTGACAGCTTATCTGAATCAGCGCCTGTTTCGCTATGACGCGCTGGCAGAGCATGCCAGTCCCGAAGAGTTTCAGCTGATTCTGGAACAATCCGGAGCGCAATTGTATTTATTGGGCCTGCTGCTGGCCTTGCTGCATTACATACCGGTGATCAATCTCTTGTCACCGGTATACACCGGATTGGTCTACATTCACTATGGGCTCGGTCAGCTCAAGCGACTACGCGCATAACGCCTCCTGCGTACCGTCGTGATCAACCGAAGAATGCTTTGACCTTATCCATGAATGACTTGGCTTTGGGGTTATGACGCGCGCCGTCCTCCAGATTCAAGGCTTCCAGCTCTCGCAATAGTTCTTTTTGGCGTTCGGTCAGACTCACCGGGGTTTCGATCTGTACATGACAGAGCAAATCTCCTGGTGCATGGGTCCGTACGCCCTGGATGCCCTTGCCGCGCAAACGAAAAACCTTTCCAGTCTGGGTTTCTGCCGGAATTTTGATTTTGGCATGACCATCCAGCGTGGGAATTTCGATCTCACCCCCTAACGCTGCAGTACTGAAGCTGATCGGCATCTCGCAATGCAGATCGTTGTGGTCGCGCTGAAATACGGAATGCGCCTTGAGGTGGATAACGACATATAAATCACCGGTTGGCCCACCATTGACCCCGGCTTCACCTTCATTCGACAAGCGGATGCGATCACCTTCATCTACACCCGCGGGTATGCGTACTGAGAGTGTTTTATGTTGTTTGACTCGGCCAACACCATGGCAGTCAGCACATGGGTTTGCGACAATTTTTCCACTGCCGTGACACTTCGGACAGGTTTGCTGGATAGAAAAGAAACCCTGCTGCATACGTACCTGACCATGGCCGCCACAGGTTGCGCAGGTAGTAGGCTGGGTACCGGGCTTGGCGCCGGTACCATGGCAGGTCTCGCATTCTTCCTGTGTGGGAATACGGATTTTGGTGTCGGTACCGCGCGCCGCTTCTTCGAGTGATATCTCAAGATTGTATTGCAGGTCGGCGCCACGATAAACATTCGATCGTGCACGTCCCCCTCCGAATATGTCTCCGAAAATATCGCCGAAGGCATCGGCAAATCCACCTCCAGCACCGCCAAATCCGCCACCCATGCCGGCGCCGTGTTCGACGCCGGCATGTCCGTATTGATCGTAAGCCGCACGTTTCTGCCCATCACACAGGATTTCGTATGCTTCCTTGGCTTCCTTGAATTGTTCTTCTGCTTTGGGGTTATCCGGATTGCGGTCCGGATGGTGTTTCATTGCGAGCTTGCGATAAGCCTTTTTAATTTCTTCATCACTGGCATCCCGATTGACGCCGAGTACTTCGTAATAATCTCTTTTTGACATATTTTTTCAGCCGCAGATACACACAAAGGGCACAGAGTGCTTCACAGATAGACTGTGATCTCTGTGCCCTCCATGCCGGGGTTAAGAATTATTTGTTGTCTTTGACTTCTTCAAACTCGGCATCCACCACGTCGTCATCTTTTTTTGCACCCGCAGCGGCTTGTGGATCAGGTGCAGCCCCCGTTTCCGCTTGTTCCTTGGCATACATCTGTTCGGTCAGCTTGTGCGAGGCTTCACCCAAAGCCTTGGTTTTGGCTTCAATCGTTTCCTTGTCGTTACCTTTGAGGGCTTCCTCAGCTTCAGTAATGGCGGTTTCTATTTTGGCCTTTTCATCGGCGCTGACCTTATCCCCGTGTTCGCTCAGTGATTTTTTCACTGAATGGATCAGGTTGTCGCACTGATTGCGGGTGTCGATCAACTCACGTGTCTTATGATCTTCTTCAGCATGGGCTTCGGCATCTTTCACCATTTTCTGAATTTCAGTTTCAGACAAACCGGAGCTGGCCTGAATCTTGATCTTGTTTTCCTTGCCGGTCGCCTTGTCCTTGGCCGAAACATGCAGGATGCCGTTGGCATCGATATCAAAGGTGACCTCAATCTGCGGCATACCACGCGGAGAAGGAGGGATATCCGACAGATTGAATTGTCCCAGGCTCTTGTTTCCGGAAGAGATTTCCCGTTCACCCTGCAGCACGTGGATGGTCACCGCATTCTGATTGTCTTCAGCAGTCGAAAACACCTGGCTGGCCTTGGTAGGAACAGTCGTGTTTTTCTGGATCAGTTTGGTCATGACGCCGCCCATGGTTTCGATACCCAGCGATAGTGGGGTAACGTCGAGCAAAAGCACGTCCTTCACTTCGCCTTGCAGTACGCCACCTTGAATCGCTGCACCCACTGCAACCGCCTCGTCCGGGTTCACGTCACGACGTGGCTCCTTGCCGAAAAATTCCTTCACCATTTCCTGTACTTTCGGCATGCGGGTCATACCGCCTACCAGGATTACGTCACCGATGTCGGATGCACTGACCCCGGCGTCCTTGATCGCCATCTTGCAGGGCGCAATGGTGCGCTGGATAAGTTCTTCCACCAGGCTCTCGAATTTGGCACGGGTGATTTTAACGGCCAAGTGCTTGGGTCCCGAAGCATCGGCTGTGATATAGGGCAGGTTTACTTCAGTCTGCTGAGCCGAAGAAAGTTCGATTTTGGCTTTTTCCGCGGCTTCCTTCAGGCGTTGCAGGGCAAGCATGTCGCTGCGTAAATCAATGCCTTGTTCTTTCTTGAACTCATCAGCCAGGTAGTCGATCACGCGCTGATCGAAATCCTCACCGCCGAGGAAGGTATCACCGTTGGTGGACAATACCTCGAATTGGTGCTCGCCATCGATCTCGGCAATATCAATGATGGAAATGTCGAAAGTGCCGCCGCCAAGGTCATACACTGCTATTTTGCGATCGCCTTCTTTTTTGTCCAATCCGAAGGCCAGTGCGGCTGCAGTCGGTTCATTGATGATGCGTTTCACATCCAGACCGGCAATGCGGCCGGCATCCTTGGTAGCCTGACGCTGGCTGTCGTTGAAATAGGCCGGCACGGTAATGACTGCCTCGGTGACTGGCTCGCCAAGATAGTCTTCGGCGGTTTTTTTCATTTTCAGCAATACGTGCGCGGAGACTTCAGGCGCGGACATTTTTTTGCCACGCACTTCCACCCAGGCGTCGCCGTTGTCGGCCTTGACGATGCAATAAGGCATCAGGTTGATGTCTTTTTGCACTTCTTTTTCTTCGAAGCGGCGTCCAATCAGGCGCTTGACCGCATATAAAGTGTTTCTAGGGTTGGTCACAGCCTGCCGTTTGGCAGCCGCGCCCACCAGGATTTCCCCGTCTTCCGCATAGGCCACGATAGATGGAGTGGTGCGTGCACCTTCGGCGTTTTCGATGACCTTGGGTGTGCCGTTTTCCATAACAGACACACAGGAGTTAGTCGTGCCCAAGTCAATGCCAATGATTTTTCCCATGATTCAATTCCTTAGTTAAGACGTTAATGTTGTTGTATTAAATAGGGTGGCTAGCGATAATTTCAAGCGTATTCAGCTATTTTTTGTTTTTGATACGGTGACCAGAGCCGGCCGCACGATACGATCATGCAATTGATAGCCTTTTTGTAAAACCGTAACGACCGTATTTGACTCGGAATCGGCTTCTACCATACTAATAGCCTGATGCTTGTGCGGGTCGAATTTTTC
>JBDSHM010000225.1:0-2412 GCA_039918495.1 Sulfuriferula sp.
TTATCGCCCTCCACAATGACCTTGTCGCCGATCACCGATGCCCTGGCATTCGGAATGGTCGAGAGAAAAGCAGCAATTTCGCGCGCGTAACGGCTCGTATCACCGGGAACGATGTTGATTTTGACACGCTGGTAGCGCCCATCCGCGTTCCATACAAACAGCGACGAAGTGCCCACCGCATTGGCAAAAATCAGGACTTCCTTATTGTCCAGCGCTGCGGCACTCATGATCGTGCCGTTGCCCACAGCGATGCGTGCCACACCTGGCGTGGGGAATACCCGCGATTCGCCCACGAACATTTCTATCTCGGGGATTTGTGCCTGGTCGTCCTGTTTTTTGATCGGGTTGTAAGGCCGCTTTTGTAGCTTGGCAGAACGCCGGATTTTCGGTTTCAGATTCTCTGCAAAAGTGTTTGTCTGCATTTGGCCGGCGTGTGCGGTGTCGGTGCTTTCAATCGCCGCTGCGTCACCTGGGCCGGATTGAGCAAAACTCAATCCGCTCATGCCCAGTTGCAATATCGTCAAACCGATTAAAAACCGTTTGGTCATGAATATGGGGGCCGGATATCCGCTAGCTTTAGCTGCCAATCCAGTAAAAAATCGTATGCTGCAATTCCTGTAATCAATCATGGTGTCAGTGGATCTCATATTGCGTTTGGGTTGGCGCGCTGATTCAGTCTTGTTTGCCAAGACTAATGGGACGCGCTGTTATTCATTACTGGTGGGAATGAAGGCGGTGTCGGAGCGCTACCGGCCTGCTCCTGTCCCAACGGGTTGGTCGCGGCTGCACCAGCGCCAGAGGCACTCACGTACTGCCCAAGCCTCAAGCCTTCCGGCGGAATTTTGTTGCCTCTCCCGCCATACAGAACCGGCACTTGCCGATCATCCATACCCCCATCCCTGGCCGCGCCTTTCAGGCCAAGCAGGGCCGCGACATCCCATTTCTTGCTATCAATTTGCGTATCCTGCGGGTTGCGCAACAATGCGGTGATTTTGCCGGCATCGCGAGCAACGATGACGTTTTGTGCCTGCTCAGGTGTGATATCGAACGTGACAGTGGAATATTCGCGGCGCTGCCCACTTTTCGGGTCATCCACCGAACGCTGGCCAGTCGCAATGACCTGCACACTTTGCAATAGCGGGAAAGTGACTTTTTTACCCTTCTTGTCGATGGTCGCAATCAGATCGACGATATCGCCGGGTTCGAGCAGGCCGGAAATGGAATTGATCTCATCCACGGGGACAGTCATGGCACGATGTCCGGCCACCACCCGGGTGGAGAAGGTCGGTACTTTTTTGCCTTCCATCAAACCCCAAAGTATCATTTCACCCGACTTGACCGGATAAGCCAGCACCTGGCCATTGATACGATCAAAGGCATCGGGTGTGACGGCAAGCGACTGTGCGTAGTCAACCGGAATCGAGCGTACCGCCACGCTATCCTCGGACAGTTTTGCTCCTCTGCTGAGATCGCGTTTGGCGACCACGACGCTGACCATTTTTCCCTTGCTGCGCGCGTCGATGGCTTCCATCCTGCTGGACAGATAACTGCGCGCTGCAAGTGCTGCCAACAACCCGATGCCGAGTGCGACACCCAATACGATCCAGGTTTTTCCGGGTTTGAATTTTTTGAATACAGGTAATTTCATGATCAGGTCGGTATGGAGATTGCGTAACTGATGTTTTGATAAGCGGTTTTGAAAGCCTCGATCAGCTCCCACAGCACGCTGTTGTGATTGCTCATGCCCACACCCAGAGCAAAAGCCACAGCAGCGCCAACCACCACGTATTCAATGGAGGATTGACCGGATTGACGGACAATACGAGCGCTATGCACAGGGTCGAATGCCCGTGTGCGGCGATATGACTGCATCATTTGAATTGCTCCATTTGAGTGATGGTATTGAGCACGATTGCTGTGTTGCCATTACTGTCGCGGGAGATCGTCGCAATCGCTTCTTTACCCTGGCCTTTGAAGTACAGTGTTTTTCCACTGCCCTGCCCGGCGGGCAGACGGGCTGCGGACTTTTCATCCATTACCGCTTCTTGTTCGAGAGTGAAACCATCGTCGCGCATCAGATTTTTCAAACGATCACGATTGAGGTCTTCGCTTTGGGTATTGGTTACCAGTAGGTAGGTGGAAACCTTGCCCGCGTCCTCGGAAGTCATTTTGCTCATCAACTTCGAACCTGCAGGCAGCCGGGCCAACCAATGTTCGGTGTTAGCGCGGTTTTCGGCACGATTGTCATAAGCCGTTTTCAAATGGGTGACAGTGGCTACGCCACGGGTACCGGTTTCTGCGGGCTCCAGTTGCACCGTCAAATAATATTCACCCTGGACACGACCCAGTATCAGCTTGTTTTCCACCCTGTTTTCAACCAGCGGTTTGCCCAGATGCTGGCGAAACCATTCC
>JBDSHM010000226.1:0-4080 GCA_039918495.1 Sulfuriferula sp.
AGAATTACCGAGAATTTTTACCTTGGTGCGGTGGTACCGAGGTAAAACTACGCGACAGCCACGCGACTGTGGCGACGATATATATCGACTATATGCATATCAAACAGCACTTCACAACGAAAAATACCAATCAGCCACCCGAATTGATCAAGATGAGCCTGATCGATGGCCCCTTCAAAAAACTTGACGGTGAATGGCGCTTTAAAGCACTCACCGAGGATGCCTGTAAAATCGAATTCATGCTGAATTACGAATTCTCCAACAAACTTCTGGATACGGTGTTGGGTCCGGTATTCAGCTATATTGCCAATAGTTTTGTGGAAGCTTTCATTCAGCGAGCTGACCAGGTATATGGGACATCATGAGCAAGCAGATCACAGTAGAAATTGCCTATGCAAGACCTGATACGCAAGTGATTATCCCCGTCAGAACCACCGTGGACGCCACGGCTATCCAGGCTATCGAACGATCAGGAATGCTTGAGAAGTTTCCAGAGATCGATATCAAACAAAATAAAATTGGAGTTTTTGGCAAACTGACCAAACCGGATACAGTTTTGCGCGACAAGGATCGTGTCGAGATCTATCGCAAACTGATTGCCGACCCAAAGGAGGTGCGGCGCCAGCGAGCCGAAGAGGGCAAGGCAATGAAGAAAGGCGGGGGAGAGCTGGAATGAAAATATAAAACAGGAACTGACAAGGACCAATAAAAACGGGCGCCAATGCGCCCGTTTTTATTGGTCTATAGCGCTTTATTTAAATACATCAGTCGATGGATACTTTAATTGCTGGATACTCAGCTTGGCCAGTTCACTGGCCATTTTGGCGTCTTTCAGGACGGTTTTGCTATCCCCTTTTTTGGCGGCTTCCTGTGCTTTCTTTAAAACATCAGCCGACGTTGTCCATTCATTTTCATCCTTCTTGGAAGCAGTAACATCACTTTCCGCCTGCTTTAACGCAGCCTGGGCATCGGCACTAATCCCCGTACCGGATGTTGCCTGAGTGCCGCTGGAGCTCCCCGTGGTTCCTGCGCAGCCACCTAGTGTCAATAAACCTGCACTCGCCAAAGCAATTAATAGTTTAGTCATCTTCAAAATCTCCTCTGCTATCTGGTTTGTAATTAGCGAAACTAACCGAGCCCAACGCCAGTTGATGCAAACATAGCCATTCACGGGCCTCACGTCAAATGCTTTTAGGTGGTTTGGTAGGTTTTTACCACAATTGTCCGGCTCTGGGCTTACCTCGTAATATCGAGTTGCCGTATAATAGCGCTTTGGATAGGAACAAAATAATTATGCGTGTCGTACAAAAAGCGCTTACCTTCGACGACGTTCTGCTCGTCCCCGCGCACTCCGATGTTCTGCCTCGCGATGTTAGCCTGCAAAGCCGTCTGACACGCAGTATTACGCTGAATATCCCACTCGTTTCGGCTGCAATGGATACGGTGACCGAAGCGCGTTTGGCCATCGCCCTGGCACAGGAAGGCGGCTTGGGCATTGTGCATAAAAACATGACGGCTGAGTTGCAGGCGCTGGAAGTTTCTCGCGTCAAACGTTTTGAATCCGGCGTTGTTAAGGACCCGGTCACCATTTCGCCAGATATGAGCGTACGCAATGTGCTGGATATCACTCGACGTCATCGCATCTCCGGCCTGCCTGTAGTAGATGCCTCGGGAAAGGTGGTGGGTATCGTCACCAATCGTGACTTGCGCTTCGAGACCAATCTCGACCAGAACATCAGTAAAGTAATGACCCCACGTGAGCGGTTGGTGACAGTCAAAGAAGGTGCGAGTCGTGAAGAAGCGCTGGCTTTGCTGCATAAATATCGATTGGAACGTGTCCTTGTGGTCAACGATGCCTTCGAATTGTGTGGTTTGATTACTGTAAAAGACATTCAAAAATCCACCGAGCATCCCAATGCATGCAAAGACAGCCTGGGGCATCTGCGTGTGGGCGCAGCAGTCGGGGTTGGGGCTGGGACAGAAGAACGTGTCGCTGCATTGTCAGAGGCGGGTGTGGATGTGATCGTCGTGGACACTGCGCACGGCCATTCCAAGGGCGTTCTGGATCGAATCAAGTGGGTCAAGACGCACTTTCCGCATATTCAGGTTATCGGAGGCAATATCGCTACCGCCGCTGCCGCGCTGGCGCTGGTTGATCATGGAGCGGATGCGGTTAAGGTGGGTATCGGCCCCGGTTCAATTTGCACCACGCGCATCGTGGCGGGTGTGGGTGTTCCACAGATTACAGCTATTCATAATGTAGCCGAAGCCTTGAAAGACAGTGGGGTGCCCCTGATTGCTGATGGCGGTATCCGCTATTCTGGTGATATCGCCAAGGCACTTGCCGCCGGCGCCCACACCGTGATGCTGGGAGGTTTGTTTGCTGGTACTGAAGAAGCGCCCGGCGAAATTGAATTGTTTCAGGGACGATCATACAAATCCTACCGCGGCATGGGTTCATTGGGAGCAATGCAAAAGGGATCCAGTGACCGTTATTTTCAGGATAACGAAGCCGCTGACAAGTTTGTGCCGGAAGGAATCGAAGGTCGTGTGCCTTACAAGGGCAGCATGCTTGCAGTGATTCACCAGCTTATGGGCGGCGTGCGTTCAAGCATGGGTTATCTGGGCTGTGCCACGATAGCAGACATGCATGCGCGGGCGGAATTTGTGGAAATCACCTCGTCAGGCGTACGTGAATCGCATGTCCATGACGTGCAGATCACCAAAGAAGCGCCCAACTATCGCATAGACTCATAATTTCTCCGACGCTACGCAATGCTGTTTAATAGCTTGCGTAGTGCCGGTCCCTAGTGTTTGCGTCGTAAAAATACCCATGACTCACCAAAAAATCCTTATTCTCGATTTCGGCTCTCAATACACCCAACTTATCGCACGCAGAGTTCGCGAAACCAATGTTTATTGCGAGCTTCACTCGTGTGACGTAGACGAAGCCTTCATTCGTAATTTCGATCCGGCCGGAATTATCCTGTCGGGCGGCCCGGCTTCTGTCACCGAGGATGAAACGTCGCGAGCCCCTCAGGTTGTATTTGAGCTGGGCGTACCAGTGTTAGGTATCTGCTACGGCATGCAGACGATGGCTGCACAACTCGGCGGCGCGGTGGAAAATGCCCTGCATCGGGAGTTTGGCTATGCCGAGGTGCGTGCACAAGGACATTCAGCGCTGTTGCGTGACATACAGGATCGGGTAAATGAAGCTGGTCATGGTCTGCTTGATGTCTGGATGAGCCACGGAGACAAGGTCACAACGCTGCCTGAAGGTTTCAAAATTATTGCCAGTAACGCCGCCACGCCTATTGCTGGCATGGCCGACGAAGCACGTCGTTTCTACGCTTTGCAATTCCATTCGGAAGTCACCCACACCTTGCAAGGCAAGGCCATCATTGCGCGCTTTGTGCATGACATCTGTGGTATCGGCCATGACTGGAACATGCCTGACTACGTTGAAGAAGCCATTGGCCGGGTACGCTCGGAGGTCGGCAGCGACGAGGTGATTCTCGGTTTATCCGGCGGTGTGGATTCTTCCGTTGTCGCAGCACTGTTGCATCGCGCCATAGGCGAGCAACTCACCTGCGTATTCGTGGACAATGGCCTGTTGCGTCTGAATGAAGCAGCACAGGTGATGGAAACCTTCGCTAAAAATCTGGGCGTAAAGGTTATTCATGTGGATGCTAGTGCAGAATTCATGAAGCATTTGACGGGTATTACCGAGCCCGAACAGAAGCGCAAGATTATTGGGCGCGAATTCGTGGAAGTATTTCAGCGGGAATCTGCCAAGCTCCCCAATGCCAGATGGCTGGCCCAAGGTACCATCTACCCCGATGTGATCGAATCGGCCGGCGCCAAGACCAAAAAAGCCCACGCAATCAAATCCCATCATAATGTCGGCGGGTTGCCAGATACGCTGCACTTGAAATTGCTGGAACCATTGCGCGAACTGTTCAAGGATGAAGTACGTGAGCTGGGCATTGCGCTCGGCTTGCCCCATGACATGGTCTACCGTCACCCTTTCCCGGGCCCTGGTTTGGGGGTGCGTATTTTGGGTGAAGTAAAGCAGGAATA
>JBDSHM010000227.1:0-4192 GCA_039918495.1 Sulfuriferula sp.
GCGAGTTGGCGCTCGAACTGATTACGCGTGGTCATCGCTTGATCGCAGATGACATGGTGGACATGTACAAAGTCTCACCCGAAACACTGGAAACCCATTGTCCGCCATTGTTACAGGATTTTCTGGAAGTGCGCGGCCTGGGCATCCTAAATATTCGCACCCTGTTCGGTGATACTGCCGTCAAGCTGCAAAAAAATCTCAAACTCATCGTGCATCTGAAAGCTCCCGAAGAAGATGGAAGTGAAAGCGTGTCACGACTCGACATGCACGCTTCCAGCGAAGTTATACTTGGCGTCACCGTTCCCAAAGTGCGTATCCCGGTTGCAGCCGGTCGCAACCTTGCAGTCCTGGTGGAAGTTGCCGCACGCAATCACATCCTGCGTATGCGCGGCATCAACAGTGCCGAACAATTCCTCACCCGTCAGCAACAATTCATGGACAACAATCCATGATGCACATCGTACTGATCAGCGGCCTGTCCGGTTCCGGCAAGAGCATTGCGCTGAATGTGCTGGAAGACGCGGGTTACTATTGCATCGACAATCTGCCGGCCAATCTGCTCCCGGAAACCATCCGTTTCCTGTCCGAGCACGGCTATGACAAAGCGGGCATCAGCGTCGATGCGCGTAGCGGCGAATCCTTTCTTGAACTGCCCAGTCTGGTCACTGAATTACGCAAGCAGGTGGATTTGCGGGTGATTTTTCTTGAATCCAAAATTGAAACGCTGGTGCGTCGTTTTTCAGAAACCCGGCGCCGCCATCCGCTCAGCAGCGATGTCCGATCTTTGCGTGAAGCCATCGTGCATGAGCGCGACCTGCTCGGCGACATTGCCGAACTCGGCCAGCGCATCGACACCAGCGATCTTTCCACCAACAGCCTGCGTGCCTGGATCAAGGACATTATCGCGCTGGAAAATGCCAGCTTCACACTGCTGTTCGCTTCGTTTGGTTTCAAACACGGGATTCCGCTTGATGCCGACCTGGTATTCGACGTGCGCTGTCTGCCCAATCCTCACTATGATCCAAAGCTGCGCCCGCAGACCGGGCGTGATGCCGATGTCATTGCTTTTCTTGATGGGTTGACCGAAGTCGCCGACATGCTTGCCGACATTCGCACTTATGTCGCCAAATGGTTGCCCTGCTACATAGCAGACAATCGCGCTTATCTCACCGTAGCGATCGGCTGTACTGGCGGCCAGCATCGTTCCGTCTATTTTGCGGAACATCTCGCTGCGCACTTTATTACCTCTCAGCAAACCTTGGTACGCCATCGGGAGCTGGCTTGAAATATCATCAGCTGCTGCGCCCCGGCGACTGGGCAGTCCTGGCGATAGGCAGTGTCATCGTTGTTGCGCTGGCATTCACATTCTGGTTCGGCGCACCGGGGCAACGTCTGGTCATCCGACACGGCGGTCAGCTGTTTCTGGAAACTTCTCTAAACCACCCGCGCATGATTGACGTACCCGGCCCCCTGGGGACCACTCGCGTCGAGATCGCCGATCATCGTGCGCGCGTATTGTCCGATCCAGGCCCGCGTCAGATATGTGTACATCAGGGCTGGCTAAGCCGCGCAGGCCAGGCGGCCATCTGTCTGCCCAATCAGGTCAGCGTGGAAATCGCCGGACGCGTAAAAAGCTATGACAGCCTTAACTATTAAACTCAAAGCCAGCCCGGAGGATCACCGCATTGCGCGCATGGCGGCGCTGGCGATTGGCCTGACCTTGATGGAAGCGGCACTCCCCTCGCCGCTGCCCGGCGTCAAACCCGGACTGGCCAATATCGTTACCCTGCTGGTACTGAAACAGCATGGGATGCGCACCGCCGCATGGGTTTCAGCATTGCGGGTGGTTGCCGGCAGCCTGCTGCTGGGTAGCTTTCTCACCCCTGGATTTTTTCTGAGTGCATCCGGTGCGATTGCCAGTCTGGCAGTGTTATGGCTGGCGCAGCGCCTGCCCGAGCAGCTGTTCGGTGCCGTCAGCCTGAGTGTCCTCGCAGCTTTTGCGCATATTGCCGGGCAAATGGCGATTGTCTATTTCTGGCTGATTCCCACGTCTGGCGTGCTCTACCTGACGCCCGTATTCGCCGCCGCCGCATTGGTGTTTGGGCTGGTCAACGGCCTGGTTGCTGCCCACCTGCTGGCGACGCCTGTCCCGGCCACCATCACCCAGGAGACTGCATGAATCCACCCCGTACCGTCACCCTTGCCCTGACCGGCGCTTCCGGCATGCCGTATGGCCTGCGCCTGCTTGAATGTCTGCTGCAGGCGAATATACAGGTTTATCTGCTGGCTTCGAGTGCCGCGCATATCGTCGCCAAACAGGAACTGGATCTCACCCTGCCCGCGCGCGCGGCTGAACTGGAATCCTTTCTCAGCCAGCGGTACCATGCCCAACCCGGCCAGCTCCGCGCATTTGGCCGCGAGGAATGGTTTGCGCCGGTTGCCTCGGGCTCGAATTCGGCGGACGCCATGGTGATCTGTCCTTGCACCATGGGCACGCTGGCGGCAATTTCCCAGGGACTGGCCGACAACCTCATTGAGCGTGCCGCCGACGTCGCGCTCAAGGAGCAACGCAAACTGATTCTGGTGCCGCGTGAAACGCCATTTTCCGCCTTGCACCTTGAAAATATGCTGAAACTGGCTCGTCTCGGCGCGGTCATCCTGCCGCCCAATCCGGGCTTCTACCATCATCCGCAAAGCATTGAGGATCTGGTGGATTTCGTGGTGGCGCGCATTCTCGACCATCTCCATATCCCGCATGAACTGATGCCGCGCTGGGGGGACGGAAAAGGTGATCAGGTTTGAATTGGTTCAAGAAAAGCATGCCCCTGATATTTGATCGGAAACATAACGTGCAAACCCTGGAAATTCCAATTTTTACCCTCAATACGGTGCTCTATCCGGACAGCCTGCTACCGCTGAAAATTTTCGAGCAACGTTACATGGACATGGCCAAAGCCTGCATGAAAGATCAATTGCCGTTTGGCGTATGCCTGATTCAGAGCGGCGAAGAAACCGGCGCGCCGGCAATACCTCATGATGTCGGTACGCTGGCGCGTATTGTCAGCTGGGATATGCCGCAGTTGGGGATATTGCACATTACGGCGCAAGGCGAACAGCGTTTTTTGATCGAGCACAGCAAAGCCGGTGCCAATGGTCTGATCAGCGCCCAGGTGAACCTGATCTCTCGGGAAGACACACAACAACCTGTGCCACTCGAATTTGCGGCGTGCCAGAACGTACTGCGTCATATCATTGAAGAACTGGGCGAATCGCACTTTACCCCGCTGCAGATGGACGATGCCGCCTGGGTCGGCTTTCGTCTGGCCGAGGTTTTACCGATCAAGCCCATCGCCAAACAGGATTTGCTGGAAATGAATGACAGCCTGATGCGTCTGAAAATATTACTCGGCTTTCTCAAACGCCAAGGCCTGGCAGAAAACTGAATTACAAGCGATGAGCCGGCTCGATGTGCTACAGACTTTCTTCTTTGGGATCGCGACTCAACAAATCATCCACTACGGTGCGTGGCGACACGCCTGCGTAGAGTATCTGACACACGGCATGGGCGATTGGCATATCGACCCCAAGCGAGGTCGCCAATCGATCCACTTCGCGCGTGGTGGTAACGCCTTCTGCAATGTGACCCAGTGCGCGCAGAATGGTTTCCAGGCTCTCGCCACCAGCCAGCCGCAAACCGAGCTGACGATTGCGCGACAGGTCGCCGGTACAAGTCAGGATCAGATCCCCCATGCCGGTGAGCCCCATAAAAGTCTCCATCTGACCACCCAATGCCAAACCGAGGCGGCTGATTTCGGCCACTCCACGGGTAATCAGGGCAGCACGGGCGTTATGGCCGAAATGCAGCCCATCGGAAATGCCGACGGCAATCGCAATGACATTTTTCAGTGCACCGCCCAGCTCAACCCCCACCACATCATTGCTGGTATACACGCGCAGGCGACCACCATGCAGCGCAGCACTCGCTTCCTGCAATGCAGCGGTATCGCTTGCAGCCAGAGTAAGCGCTGTCGGCAATCCCTCTGCGACTTCCTGAGCAAAACTGGGGCCGGATAAGACGCCGCGCGGCACATGATCAGGCAGTTCTTCCTGCGCGACCTGGTGCGGCAGCTTCATGGTGCCGGTTTCAAAACCCTTGCAAACCCAAACCACCGGTGCGTGCTGATTCAGTCCG
>JBDSHM010000228.1:0-6715 GCA_039918495.1 Sulfuriferula sp.
AGGGTATCGCCAAACGCTGCCAGCCAGCGTTCGAAAACTGCTGGCGTCAGCCCTAGCCTCTGGTGCCGCGCTAGCATGTCGAACTGAGGCGCCTGTTTCAGCGTACCGCCCATTGCGACCCACCAGAAATCCGCAATGTGCGTTTCGTGCGCGGTCAAATCATGGATACCGTCAAAGTAGGGATGCAATACCGGATCGGCCAGCAGCCTGATATAAAACGCATGAATCACACAGTCGACACGATCACGGCCAATTTTCCCACAGAGTGGCTCAATTTTGCGGCGCGGGGATGATTCGCCAGTCTGCATCAATCAATCCTTGTAATGGTTGATATTGGCTCTTGTAGGCCATCTTGCGGCTATCTTCGATCCAGTAACCCAGATACAGATAGGGCAAGCCGAGACTTCGGGCCAGTTCGATTTGCCACAACACGTTATACACACCGAAGCTGCGCTGTGGCAGATCGGGATCAAAAAACGTATAGACGGCAGACAGTCCATCCTCGACCTGATCAATCACACTAACCATGCGCAATTGCCCCGCTTCACGGAATTCCACCAGATAGGTGTCCACATTGCTTTGCAGTAAAAAATGCGCATATTGGTCGCGATCATCATGATCCATGCCGCCGCCGGCATGACGCGATGCCTGATAACGCTGGTATAGCTTGAAGTGTGCGGTATCAAAATAGGGGCGCTGCGGTTCAGCCACCAGATCGGTATTGCGCTTGCTCACACGACGCTGGGTACGACTCGGGCTGAACTGATCGACTACGACGCGTACCGGTATGCATGCCCGGCATTGTCCGCATTGGGGGCGATAGGTGAACAGGCCGCTGCGCCGGAACCCCGATTGAATCAACTGACTATAAGCCATATCATCGACCAGATGAGCCGGCGTCACCACCTGCGAGCGCGCAGTTTGCTCTGCCAGGTAACTGCAGGGGTACGGCGACGTCAGGTAGAATTGCAGCCGCGCAAACGGCAGGTCATTCAATAAGGTCATGATCGAAGCGCCAGGGAGTGAGCACTGATGGCAAGTTTATCAAGTTATTCAGCTGTGCGATAAACTCAGTTCGAGGAATTTCGCGTGCGCCAAAACGAGCCAGATGCGCCGTATTCATCTGACAATCTATTACGCCGAAATTCCAGCGCCGCAATTGCCGCACCAGATGGACGAAAGCGATTTTCGAAGCCTCTGGCACCAGGGTAAACATGGATTCGCCGTAAAATGCGCGCCCCAGCGCAATCCCGTATAGACCGCCCACCAGACTGCCGTCCATCCAGGTCTCGATACTGTGCGCCACACCCATCTGATGCAGCGACGTATAAGCGGCAATCATCTCCTTGTTGATCCAGGTGCCGTCCTGTCCGGCCCGCGGCCTGGCACATCCTTCGATCACCTCTGAAAATGCGGTATCCACACGAATTTCATACTGACGTTTACGCAATACCTTGGCCAGCGAGCGCTGCACCATCAGTTCCTGCGGAAACAGCACCATACGGGGGTCTGGGCTCCACCACAAAATAGGTTCGCCCGGACTATACCAAGGGAAAATGCCCTGGCTATAGGCCAGGATTAATCGGTTGGGAGAAAGATCCGCACCTGCCGCCAATAAACCGGCAGGGTCATGCAATGCACGCTGCACTGGCGGGAAATTGTCTGTCGTAGCGAGCCAGGTTAGCATCTTCGATACGCCTTACATGAGGTAGTGACGTCTTCCATACCGAAAAAAGGTTCAAACAGGTTGGAACTGGCAATTATTGGTCGCACCGATCAATACGTGTTTTTCACTTCGGTCACCTGCGGAAAAGTCCGCCGCACGATTTTCTCCACCACGTTTTTCAGATCTAGCATCGAGTTGGGACACCCCACACAGGCACCTTTCAGCCGTACCCGCACCACCGTGCCACTGATTTCCACCAGCTCCAGATCGCCGCCGTCGCGCAGCAGAATGGCACGCGCTTCTTCCAGCACCTGTATCAAAGCCGCCTCGGTGAGCGGAGGCGCTTCGCCGCTGGCCTGATAGGGGCGCAGTTTTTCCAGGCGTGCCTGTCGCTGCGCAATACGCACAGCCAATAACGGGTCGCGCTCATCCAGCTCATCCAGCTCTGCTTCGCTGTACCAGCGCGTATCATCGAGCGCCATTTCGCGGTCGCGCGCGGCAAGTTCTTCGGCACTGAAGCGTTTGATAGGGATAGGTTTGGTTGCGTCAGTCATGCTTACTCCACCCATTTGCGTGCATTGCGGAACATGCGCAACCATGGCCCATCTTCACCCCAGTCATCCGGATGCCAGGAATGCTGGACGGTGCGGAACACCCGTTCCGGATGCGGCATCATCAATGTGAAACGTCCATCGGCAGTCGTCACGCCGGTCAACCCGACGGGCGAACCATTTGGATTTGCCGGATAGGTTTCGGTCACACGACCGTGGTTATCGACATAGCGTAGCGCACTGATCACTTGACTAACATCGCCGGTCTGGCTGAAGTCTGCATAACCCTCGCCGTGGGAGACCACCACCGGCATGCGACTGCCAACCATGCCGTCAAACAGGATGGAGGGGTTGTCCGGTACTTCAACCATGACAAAACGCGCCTCGAACTGCTCGGACAGGTTACGGGTAAATTTCGGCCAGTATTCAGCGCCGGGAATGATGGCTTTGAGATTGCTCATCATCTGGCAGCCGTTGCATACGCCGAGTGCAAAACTGTCGTCGCGATTGAAAAAGGCTTCAAATTGATCGCGCGCGCGTGGGTTGAACAGGATGGATTTGGCCCAACCTTCGCCAGCCCCCAGCACATCCCCGTAGGAGAAACCCCCGCAGGCGGCGAAACCGCGAAAGTCCGTCAGCGCTACGCGCCCGGCGATAATGTCGCTCATGTGCACGTCCACTGCGGTGAAACCGGCGCGATCAAAGGCCGCAGCCATTTCGACTTCACCGTTGACACCCTGCTCGCGCAGAATGGCGATTTGCGGCTTGCTGCCGCCGATAAAAGGCGCGCTGATGTCGTCGTTGAGGTCAAAACCAAATTTTGCTGACAACCCCGGATCCGCCACCTCCAGCAATTGTGCATACTCACTCTCGGCGCAATCAGGATTATCACGTAGAGACTGGATACGGTAACTGGTTTCACTCCAGACACGCTGCAATTCGACTCGGCTGAAATCCAGCATGGTTTTTTCATTACGCACGATTTCCACGTGGTCACGATCATTGGTGCTGCCGATGATATGGAACTCGGAGCGCAACCCGGCTGCAATGAACGCCTGCATCACTTCGGCGGTATGTTCGCGCTTCACCTGCAGCACAGCGCCCAGCTCCTCATTGAACAGCACCCCAAACACACGCGGACTGTAGCCGGTTTGCTCGGTGATCAATTCCTCGTCTTCATCCACACCTTCTTCTTCAACCTGCACGCGGAAGCGATCCTGGCATAATTCATCCGCATCCACCGTTATCCCGCAATGGCCCGCGAAAGCCATTTCGCACAACACTGCCCACAAGCCACCATCGGAACGGTCATGATAAGCCAGCAAACGGCCGGCTGCATTGAGTGCCTGCACGGTTTCAAAAAACGCCTTGAACTGGGCGGGATGATCGAGATCCGGGCAGCGCTCGCCTATCTGTTTGTAGACCTGCGCCAGTGCCGAACCGCCCAGACGGTTGCGGCCGCAACCGAGGTCGATCAGGATAAGATCGGTATCGCCCTGATCGGTATGCAACTGCGGCGTCAGCGTGGCCCGTATATCGGGACTGGGTGCGAAAGCCGAAATGATCAGAGACAAGGGTGCGGTAACGGATTTTTGCGCGCCGTCCGACTCCCACACGCTGCGCATGGACAGCGAATCCTTGCCCACCGGAATGCTGATGCCCAATTCGGGACATAATTCCAGCCCAACCGCCTTGACCGTATCGTATAGCGCAGCATCCTCGCCAGGAAAACCGGCGGCGGCCATCCAGTTGGCCGAGAGCTTCACATCACCGATTTTTTCCACGCGCGCAGCGGCCAGATTGGTCAGCGCCTCGCCTACCGCCATGCGTCCCGAGGCCGCAGCATCAATCAGCGCCAGCGGAGTGCGTTCGCCCACGGCAAAAGCCTCGCCGCGCTCGGTGGTGAAACCCATGGCGGTCACCGCCACGTCCGCAACCGGTACCTGCCAGGGACCGACCAACTGGTCCCGTGCGGTGTAGCCGCCCACGCTACGATCACCAATGGTGATGAGAAATGACTTGGATGCCACACTGGGCAGGCGCAACACACGCAGCGCCGCATTCGCCAGCTCGATGCCATCAGTGTTCAACGCCGGCAAGCGGCGCTGAACGCGCTGCACGTCGCGGGTCATGCGCGGCGGCTTGCCGAGCAGCACGGACATATCCATATCCACCGGCATCGCGCTTAGCAGACTGTCTTCCACCCGCAGATTGCGCTGCTCGGTGGCGACGCCGATCACGGCGAATGGACAGCGCTCGCGCTCGCATACGGCGCTGAAAGCACTGAGACTTTCCGGCGCAATGGCGAGCACGTAACGTTCCTGCGATTCGTTCGACCAGATTTCACGTGGCGCCATGCCGGATTCTTCCAGAGGAATATCGCGCAATTGAAAGCGTGCGCCGCGACCGGCACCATCCACCAGTTCCGGCATGGCATTGGAAACACCGCCCGCTCCCACATCGTGGATGGACAGAATGGGATTGGCGTCTCCCAGTTGCCAGCAGCGGTCGATTACCTCTTGTGCGCGGCGCTGCATTTCCGGATTGCCGCGCTGTACCGAATCGAAATCAAGCTTTTCGGCGTTGGTACCGGTATCCATGCTGGAAGCCGCGCCGCCGCCTAGACCGATGAGCATGCCCGGTCCGCCCAGATGGATCAGCAGCGTGCCGACTGCGAACTGTTTTTTAAAGCAATGCGCATCGTCAATGTTGCCCACTCCACCCGCCAGCATGATGGGCTTGTGGTAACCACGCATCTCGCCCGCGCATTCTTCCTCGAAAGTACGGAAATAACCGGCCAGATTGGGCCGACCGAATTCGTTGTTGAACGCCGCCGCGCCCAGCGG
Source organism: Sulfuriferula sp. (assembly GCA_039918495.1). GTDB lineage: Bacteria > Pseudomonadota > Gammaproteobacteria > Burkholderiales > Sulfuriferulaceae > Sulfuriferula. The sequence goes on from JBDSHM010000228.1 coordinate 5,064, forward strand.
GCCATCGATCATGATTTGCAGCGCCGAGGCAATGCGCTCGGGCTTGCCGTAGCCCTCCGGGTTGCCTTGATAGGCTTCCCAGGGCTGCCGGCTGCCGGGGATGTTCAGGTTGGACACTGAGAATCCGCACAATCCCGCCTTGGGTTTGGAGCCCGTACCGGTAGCGCCCTCATCGCGAATCTCCCCGCCAGAACCTGTTGCCGCACCTGGGAAAGGCGAAATCGCCGTCGGGTGATTGTGCGTTTCCACCTTCATCAGGATGTGCGTCAGCGCCTCGCGGTACACATAGCGACCATTTTCGGCCGGATGGAAACGCGCCACATCAGCGCCTTCGATCACCGATGAGTTATCCGAATAGGCCACGACGGTCCCCTGCGGATGACGTGCATGGGTTTCGCGGATCATGCCGAACAGCGTGTGCGGCTGCGCTTCGCCGTCTATCACCCAGGCAGCATTGAAAATCTTGTGGCGACAATGCTCAGAGTTGGCTTGGGCAAACATCATTAACTCCACATCCGTGGGGTTGCGCCCAATGCGGGTAAAGTTATCCACTAGATAATCGATTTCATCTGCCGACAATGCCAGCCCCATCTCCGCATTGGCGCTCACCAGCGCTGCGCGGCCAGCCCCGAGAATATCCACGACAGTGAGCGGCTTGGGGGGAAGATGACGGAAGAGTGCCTGTGCATCATCCAGGCTGCCGAATACCGTTTCGGTCATGCGGTCATGGATGTGCGGTGCGATCCGAGCTCGATCTGCTGTCGTCAACTCGGCACCGTCGCGACGACTGAAATGATAGGCCGTGCCACGTTCAATCCGTGAGATTTTTTCCAGTCCGCAGTGACGGGCAATATCAGTGGCCTTTGAGGACCATGGCGAAATGGTACCGGGGCGAGGCGTAGTCAGCAGTAGCGATCCGCCTGGCAGCTCCGGCAATGGCGTGCCATAGGTGAGGATGGAATCCAGCCGGGCCTGTTCAAGGGAATCCAGTGCGGCCGTCACCTCGACGAAATGCCAGAATACTGTTTGTATGCAGTTGTAATCAGGCAGCGATCGGGATAGCTTGTCGAGACGAAAACGGGATAGCGCGGCGCCGCCGCGCAATTTATGCAGTTCGGACATGGTGCGAATCGGGCATCGGATAAAAGCGAATTTTACCCGAAATCAGCCTCGCGCCCTAACTGCCATAAACGTTCAAATCAGGCCGCAGGATCAGGAGGAGATTCCGATCATTTTTCGCGTTTCCAGGCATCGAGGCAGTCCAATCCGCAGAAATGCTGAATGTAGTCCGCACCTTCATCGCTTAATGCCACCGAAACAGGAATTTCAACCATGCAGACTGCACAACTGGTAATTTGGCATTCTGCATCGTCGACGCATGGCAATATTTCAGCACCATTTGGATTTACATTTGCAGGTTGTTTCATTTTATTCTCCTTATTACTATCATCCGAATGCTACGCTTCAAGTATAGACTTTCTATCCATAGCGGGTGTGCCATGAAACCAAATTCAGACCAGTTTCCCGATGGCATGATGATCGGGAAAGAAATTCTCGACGCATTGCCCCCACGGGCATCGGACAGCCACAAAGGCGACTTTGGCAATGTCGGGATTATCGGCGGTGCGCCCGGCATGACAGGTGCGGTATTA
>JBDSHM010000229.1:0-9634 GCA_039918495.1 Sulfuriferula sp.
ACATGACCGCTGTTGCGAAAGCCAAGCTGGATGGCATTGCAGCAGGTGCGACTGTTGGCGTGCCGCAGGATGTGGGGGTAAATGGTGTGGGCGTTATTGTGTTGATGTATTTAAGTACCAGTGGCGCACTGCCTGGCGCAACCATAGCAGGCACGTATTTGTACACAACGTATTTCTCGGCTGGAACGCTAGTATACGTCGTCGGGGCTAGCCCAGGAACATGGCGGAATGTAACGAACGTCAACATGGCCACCGGCGATTACGGATTTTTCCAACGAATTGCATAGGGCCGCAAACTCCCTTTTAGTTTGCAACACATCAAGGAGCTTTAAAATGAAATTTAATATCACCAATCCCGCTGATGCAGCATTCCCCATCAAAGTCACCACGCAAGTCGAGTCCGACTTTGAAAACGGAGATACCGCTGGCTTGGCAGAAACCATCCTGCAACCCGGTGAGTCCGGATCGTTTGAGAACGTCGCCAGTGTCAAGGGCATGACCGGCGCGGCGGAAGTTAATTTTCCCGACCAGGGCGGCGCATAGAAGCGCGCTAATCAAGTGATGTGGTGCCAAGCCGCCATTGAGCGGCTTTTTTTATTGAGGTGGTCAAATGAAAATCATAAACCTCTTACTCTCACTGCTTTGCCTAAGCGTTAGCGCGGTGCTGATTTTGCGCGGCATTTATGATGCGACATATCGTGGCCTATGGGTATCGATCGTCGGCATTGTGGGGCTGGTGGCGTCTGCAATTTACTTTTCAATCGCTGTCGATAGGGCGTCGAAATGACCGTCGATACCTTGATGTTCTATTTCGCCGGGGGTTTGTTTTTGATTGTCATGAGTCTTGTCGCGTGGATTTTTACTTCACAAACGAATATGCAAAATAAAAAAATCGATGTGCTGGTGGAGAGCGTCAATAATTTGCGCGAGTTGCTCGATGTAAAATTGACGCGCATTAGTGACAAAAATTTTGAGATCGAAAAAGCCTTGCGCGGCGATCTTGCTGGGTTAGATCGGCGCACGACCACGCTGGAAGCAAGCGAATCAATACGGCGGCATGGGAGGGCGTGAAATGGATGGTGGACGTTGCCCCTATTGTTGCCGTCCGCTCACCGATGGTGAATGCGCTGTGCATGGTTGGGTAGATGGTGATCCGGATATCAAAACAGAGCGCGCGAGTAAGCGCAAATTGCACCCATCAATATCTAAGCTGAAAGAAAAGGATAAAAAATGAGCTCATTCGATGATGCTTTTTCCATACTCATGGTGAGCGAGGGCGGTTACAGCAATAATCCGGCCGACCCAGGGGGTGAAACGATGTATGGGGTTACGGAAAAAGTCGCGCGCAAGCGAGGCTACACCGGAGCCATGCAAGACCTGCCACTGGATAAGGCCAAGGAGATTGCCAAGTCAGAATATTGGGATGTCTATCACTGTGATGAGTTCAATTCGCATATAGGTTTTCAGGTGTTCGATGCAGCATACAACGGCGGGCACCCCGCTCAATGGTTACAGACAGCCGCCGGGGTTGAGGCCGATGGTGACATTGGGCCTGCCACCATAGCCGCTGTGCAGGCCGCAGACCCAGACAAAATAATCATGCGCTTCGATGCATACCGGCTTCAATATTTGTCGAATTTAAATTCGTGGCCGAACTTCGGGCGCGGATGGGTGCGGCGTATTGCAAACAATCTTTTAGCGGGGGCGGCATGATCCCAATCAAATTGATGAATGCGCTGCCTATCATTTTTTTACTGCTGATTGCGTGGTCAATGTATCGAGCGCAGCGGGATAGAGCATTTGCTCAATTTAATCTGTTTGATCTGCTGATGGAAAACGGCCGATTATCACGCATAGCAATCGTGTTTTTCGGCGCGTTCGCTTTCCACACCTGGGTTCTGGCGCGGCTCACATTGGATGGAAAAATAACGGAAAGTTACATGACGTTCTACGGACTCACCTGGGCGGCGCCGATCATCGCCAAAATGTTCAGCCCACCGCCGCCGTCGATTACCACAACAACGACAGCTACCACCATGACCTTGGTGGAACAACCAAAAAATAACGATAGCAATAAATGATCCTGACCGGCTTAATCCTACTGATTGCCGTGATCGGTGTCCTTGTGTGGGCGATAGTCACTGTGTGGAAAAAATAATATGTCGATGCATGCTTGGATAATCGAACGGCACCACGTAGACACAAATCTCATTGAATATTGGGACGGTACTGGGCCGCATAATTTTTCTAGCCAGTATACCGATGCCATTCGTTTTGCCGGACAGGAAGATGCAGAAAAAGTCATGCAATGGGTGCTCACCAAGCGCCCTTTGTACCGGATCGAATATCACGCTATTTTCCTGCCCAATGAAAAGGAAAAATAATGTTAGGTCTACTAAGTAAAATCACTCCGCTTTATTGGTTATATATCGCCGCCGCACTGGCCTTCGCTGGGGTTTTTGGCTGGGGCGAGACCATGAAAATGGAGCGCAACGTGGCGCGTGTGCAAGCCGCCGCCGAAAAAACCCGTGCCGATGCCAACACAAACGCCTATCTGGCGCTAGCCGAAGTCACCAAACGCCAAAACGCTGCGGTTCAAACCCTAAAGGATGAGACGGCGGCACGCGAGGCAAAAGCCGCACAGGCCGCACAAGAGGCTACCCGTGCGGCGATCCCGCATCAAAACAAGTCAGCCTATTACCTCGGATTGAAAGCCCCACAAAGCGGCGTATGTGACGCCACAAAGGAGTTGATAAATGGTTATGCTAAAGATCGCGCCCATGCTGTTGCTGGCAGCGTGCGCCACTGAAACGCAGCTCGCCCCGCCGATTGAGGTGAAGGTCCCGGTGGCCGTGCCGTGCCATGCACCGGCGGTGCCTAAACCAGCGTGGCCGATGGATATCCTGCCCGATGGCGCAAGCCTTTATGACCAGGTTAAAAACTTGATCGCTGAGATCGAGGCGCGGATGGCCTACGAAATCCAGTTGGAATCAGCGGTGCAGGTATGCCAGTAGAGAGTGTGGCGTAAATTGTGGCGTAGCACCCGATTTTGTGGCGTTTCAAGGCTGTTTTTGCGCCACATAGTTAGTGGTCATTAACCCGAAACTACCTGTATTTTGTTGGCGGTGGCAGTTTCGAACTGCCGACCCCTGCCGTGTGAAGGCAGTCTTTGTTCGTTACTGGCGTGGCAATCAGACAGTTGTGTGGTCTATTAAACGGCGCGGAACGGCGTTATCGGCATACTTCGCCAGGTGTTCTGGAGCAAGGTGCGCATAGCGTAAAACCATGCTCAATGTGCGCCATCCGCCGAGTTTTTGCAGCACCTCTATGGGGGTGCCGTTCATTACGTGCCAGCTTGCCCAGGTGTGGCGTAGGTCGTGCCACCTGAAACTTGATGTGGTGCGCCCTAGATCGTCTTTAAAAACATCAATTCCCGCTCGAACGAGCGCGGCCTTCCAAGCTTTTGTGCTGGTTTTAGTCACGGGCTTGTCGTTGTACACAAAAACCCATCGACCGGTACTTGTCTCGCGCTGAGATTCAAGCGCACGCATTGCTGTATCCGATAGCGGAACTCCGATTGCTTTGCCGCTCTTTGTTTGATCCGGATGGATCCACGCCACGCGCCGGGACAAATCTATTTGTGACCACTCCAGACCTATCACATTGTTTTCGCGCAGGCCGGTGGACACCGCAAAGCGTGCCATTTGCCGCAGATGGCAGGGGAGCTCACTCTCTAAGCGCCGCCATTCGTCTAGCGTTAGCCAGCGAGTGCGCGCGTCTTTAGTTTTGACGCGCGCCATGTGGGGAATTTTGGATATCCAACCGCGCGCTACCGCGCAATTTAATGTCGCGGTGAGTAGGTTGATAACTCGGTTTTTTGTTGAGCCCTTAAAACGCACCAGAATCTCTGCTAGGCGTTTTTCCGTGAGTTCGGCCAGGGTTGCATGCTTGAGGTTTAAAGCTTTGATCCTGTATTTATCTGGCAATCCCTTGGGCCCAGTCTCAAGCCATATCTCTAAGGCTTCGCCGAATATATGATTGTCAGGTTTGTGTTTTTTGTTCCACAGGTCTGCTTTGATTTGATCGTGGATGCGTTGCGCTTGCGTGGCGTCGGTAGTCCCAGTAGATCGTCGTAGTCTTTTGCCATCGTGTAGGATATAGACCCACCACGTTGCGCCGCGCTGGTAGAGTGACACGTTTCCGGCTCCTTGTTGGCGGGATATTGTGCGCGCAGGTACGCCGCGAGGTCAACGTCGATAAAACGCCACTCTTTGCCGACTTTTCCACCGGGAATCTCGCCAGACTTGGCACGCGATTGCAGGGTGTTGGGATGCAGTCCAAGAAATTCTGCGGCTTCTTTTAGGTCTAGTGTGTTCAAGGCGTTCATCGACGTTTTATTTCCCGTCACTATTTAAAATCAAAACGTTGCAAGATCATTCCAGTTTTATGCGTCAGTATTGACGCTTTACACTGGAAAATTAGGTGCTCTATATAACGTTAGCCGCCACCACTTAGGTGTGACCATAATCTGTCTTTGGCTTCAATTACCGCATTGCTTGTTAGTATCGAAAGCGCCAACATCACCCCGCAAATCCATAAAGCAACAACCAAGGACGTGTGCGGCGACAGCAATATCAAAAAAGCAAAACTTAATTCTTTACCTTCTGTGGACATATTCACCTTTCTACCGGGCTAACCCGGCAGTCAACTCGGACGCTGCGCCATCGGTCTTGCTTGATTCATTGGTATTTTGTTCGCTCATTTCTCTTGCTCCTTATCGGGTTGCGCATCGCCGGTTACTTCGGCGTTCGACCCCATCGGAACCGGAGTCAGTGTTTTCCGCAAATACAGCGGGTGCCCAGGGTGCCCATCCTTCGTCAGCGCTAGGCAGTGCAGCGATGGCATCAGATTGCGAACCTCGGCTGCCCGCCCCCTGTGTGTCCCATTTGCGCCCCACGCCGCCACGATCACGCCAGCCCCTTCTGCCAGCGCCAGCAAGTGCGCGTCGTTCTCCTGTCCTACCGGTTCAGTCGCTGCTTTCATGTCCTTCGGGTCGGTGGCCCGGAATGCAAACAAGTTGGTCATGCACAGCCCGGAATAGCCCCACGCCTTCGCAAAGGCCACACAGCGCCGTATCGTCGGGTCGTCCTGCGTCTCGTCTGCTGTGCTCGGGTTCAGACCCACGAACATCGCGTAGCCTTCGCCGCCTATCCACTCGCGCCACAGCGCGTAGCGGTAGATTCTGCACGGTGAAAATATGGTCTGTTTAGTCATGTGGTCGAACCCGTCGTTCCAGGGGATCGTCCGCCTGCGGCGTCCTCACCCCTGAACTCTGCGTTGGGCGTTATCAATCGTTCTCGGTCTACCGCTTCGTCCCCGCGGTACTGTGCAATCTGTTGCTGTAAACTTTCTTGCCCGTCACCCAGGTCGTAGCAAAATCCTAACTCGGTCAAGGATTCCGATAAATCCCCGCATATCTCACACAAATACCACGCTGCAATTTCCACCTCGTCGCCAAGCCCTCGACATTCTTCCCAGTCTGTTGCTGGCCGGAAACGCCTCACCTTCCGCGCCGTTTCACCGACGCTTATTTTTCCGTCACACGAACAGCATTTCCGACTACGCTTCGTCACAAGTGGGACTTCGTCGCTTGGTTCGTACAACCACCAGTCCGCGCCGTCGATGTCACCATATACTCCGCACGTTAGGCCCATTTACTCTTCCTCCCGATCAAGACGCCCAACAACGCGTTCAACCTTCATTCGCTTCGCTCACCGGATCGCCTTCGGCGACCGGGTTAACGCGAGCGTTGGGCGTCACTCATCAATTTCGTGAACGGTTGCCACGCAAAGCACTTCATTGTCTGGGTGCTCAAGTCTGTCAGCGAGGTACTGCTTATTCACCTCGTTCGCGCGCTGATGCGCCTCAAGTTCGTCGCTGAAAACAATAACGTCATCAGGCCCAGCAATTCGCAATTCAAACATCGTCATATCGTCCTCTCTGGGCATCACGCCCAACAAATCATTCCAGCGGGACGGGCGAAAAGCCGCCCGCCCCTGAATTCAAACGTTAGCCGCCTCGAATCTGGCTTTGTCGCGTGCGCGTACGGCTGTGTTCATAATTTCCCACGCATCCTGAAAACCATTCTCATAGCCAAAATTAAAATCGTCTTCTTTGCCTGCTGGAGGACACATGTTCCCGTCAGGGTCTAGACAATAACCATCCGGCCATTTCATGTTTTTTTGGTCTTTGCTCATTAGTAATTTACTTTCTCAATGCCGCGCTCGTGGTGAGTAGGCGGCTAACCCTACGGTCAAGCGGACCGTTCGCATAAGGCCGCTCACGGCCCCTTACCTTCTACGTTAGGCACATCCTTGAACAACCAGTACTCCAGTCCTCCAACAAACCCACGTCGGCACGACACCAGCCGCACCGTCCGCCATGACTTCTTATCGAACGGCCACCCGAGCATCACAAGATCACCACCTTTTGCGCCGTCGTTGAACTGCGGGTATGCAAAGTACACCTCGCAGTCCTTTCTGTTCACCCACCCGTCGTTTGGGTGCGCAGCTTTGAACCCGGCTTTACGGAGTCCTGCTATCAATTCCCGTTCGTCGGCTGCTTGCTTGTCGCAAATCTGGTGCCACACCGCCACGAACTGCTGGTCACCACTTACGCAAATCTTCAATCCCATAGTTACCTCCATGCCTAACATTTGCGTCAACTCGGTTAAATGGTTGCGGTCTAGTATTTGCTCTGGTGCGTCTCCGTCCCCAGTTTTGTATAAACTATGAGCAACGCGTAACTCTGTGTCCACGTTTGGCAATCTAATTAAGTCGGTTTTGCAGCCTGGTACAGTCATCAAGCCTAACCCATCATTCAACATCGCTCGTTCCTCGCTGTACGTGCCGCAAGCGGCCCGCCTGTTAATTTATACGTTGGGCGTCTATGCGTTTTCCTCAAGCTTCACTGCAACAAACGCGGCACTAATTTCCTGATCGCTACATTGATAAGCAACCGCCTCTCCGAGTTCGTCTTTCCATGATTCAAACATCTTCGCGAGTTTTTCATCGCCATTGGCCCGCATCTTCTTGGCCTCCCACGTAATGTTGCGCGCCAACAACAGCGCAAGTCTTACCGGTATCTTTACTGTATGTTCCACATTGCTCCCGTCGCCCCCAACCCGGCGCTCAAGTTTGTTCCGCCTTCGGCTCCACGGGACGCTCGCTATCGCTCCCGCCCCTCAACTCCACGTTAGCCGCCAACAATTTGTGCGGCATACACATGTTGCATTTGGTGCAAAACGGGTGTGTCCTCCCGCCCTGTAATGCCACCGCTTCCCAAGCGTGTTCCTCACCGTTCAGCCCGCAATCCGGTGTAGCGTAGTGAGTAACAGAAAACGAAGCGTAGTGAGTAACAGAAAACGAGTCGTAAGCACGATATATTTTGCCGCACCCATCGCACGCTTCAACCCTGCTATCCTCGCTGTAAGTCTCGGACTCCGGATGGTATTTATCCCCGCAATAAGGGCACAACCGATCATTGCCATCAAAAGTTTCTTCTGCCATCATTACCTTTCTACCGGGCTAACCCGGCAATCAACTACGCTCGTTCCTCGCCGGACACGCTAAAGCGTGCCGGTTATTTTTGCGTTATGCACTCGCTCCAACGTCACCGTATCGTTCGTCTTCGTCACACGGTAGGTTTCGCCGTGCGCCCTCGACAGCAGGCGTAGCGCCTGCGCAGAATATCTGACACCTCCTATCAACTAGCAGATCGGCGGCGTGTTCTAGGATTGCTGGCCAGTTCACGCGGCGGCTTTCTGCTGTTTGATTTTAACGCAGAGTTTATGCCAGCCTGGTAGTACGATCGGGCTCAGCACGGTGCGCTCGCCATCGGTGATGATGTGCAGGTGCTGGGCGTTGGCTTGGCGCGCGATCTCGAACACTTCTGCGTTGCTGTGGATGATGGTTTGCATGGCTATCCTATTCTGGTGTGCCGAATACAACGGGCATGCCGGTTTCGGTGCGAATGGACTTGACGATGCCTTTGCACGCGTCTTCGAGCACGCGCTCGGCGCGCTGCAACTCATACCAAAACATGATGGCCCCGTTGTTGCGGTCGATTCGGTAACGCAAGAAGGCGCGCACTTCGTAGGCCTGCCCGTTCAGGAACGGACGGATCCCGACGGAGAATTCGCGGAATATATCGAGCTTGCCTTTGGTTGCCGCATCGCCCTCCTCGATGAATTCGATTTGCATCATGCCGTTGGCTAAGTTGATGGCGCTGCCGTATTTTACTTTTCGCGTTTCTTGTAGCTGCGAGACAAATGTCAGCACGTCCGCGCCGGATGGCATCTTAGAGTTTTCTGGGCTGGTGATGTCACCGATATTCGTTTCCAGAAAAGTCGCAAAATCAGTTTGGCTTTTTGGCAAGACGTTGTTTTTCGACCAGCGCGACCATTCCTCGGTGAAGCGGGGCATAAATTCAGCGCGGTGGTCACGCCAGCCGGGCAGGCCATCGCCATCGGCATGGTCATTAAAAACGGCCGTGGCTTTGACGTGTTGTTTGGCGTAGTCCACATCGAGGTAGATATTGCAACTCGCCAGCGAGCCGTGGCGCTTTACATAGTCGATGAAGCTGTCCGACTCATGCAGGTGTACGCGTCCGCTTTTGCGGGTGGGTGTTGGCAGTAGCTCGGCCAGGGTTCTGGACACCATATTGATGGGCGAAAACACGATCGGCGTGCCTTGCACTTCCATCATAATCGGCTTGGCCGCAATGTTTGCGATCGCCTCTGCTTCGGTATTGCTGACTGTTTCAGTGCTCACGTTTAGCTCCTATTTGTTAATGCTTTTGAGTTCGCCGGTATCGGCATCCACGCTCTTGAGATCAAGCGATTTCTGGTGCGGATCATTCGGCACCAGATTGTTGTCTGGGGTGACAAACAAGATCGTCTCGCCACTCGGCAAGGCAGGGATTTTGGCGGTGACTTTGTCGCTCACATTCATCGCAGCACCTGTGCGGCTAGCGGGCGAGATGGTGAGCTCTATTATCAGCTTGGCCGGTTTGTTGTGCTCGGCGACGTGCGCGATGACTTCCTGCATTTTGTCCGCGCACTCTTCAATGAATTGCCCACGGCGAATGTCGCGCGCAGTATCGAAAAACGGTCTTGGGTTCACGTGTTTCTCCTTTGGTTGTTGGTAGCGAGCCCCGGAGTCGAACCAGGTGCCTCCGGGGTATGGGCCCGGCGTGCAACCGTTACACTTGCTCGCGTCGATAAAATTGTTTCTCTGCTGTTTGGCGCGCGGCATTGTCGAGCGCCAGGTTGATGTGATACCGCGCTTGCACTAGCGCTGCCTGCGCGTGAGCTGGCCCCAGCGTTTTCGCCACGGCCAGTTCGGCGATGGCTTTGTCTAGCACGCGGGTGAAGTCGTTCATGGTTTTGAGGTTGCCTTAGCTTCTTTTGGCGCCGACAAGAATAAAATATTGGGTATTTCTTTGCGCAATGCGTGATACTCAAGCTGCACTTTTGCTAACCCGATCATTTTTCCCACGCAGTTCGTAAGCTCGGAAACTTCCTTATGCTTGATAGAGCCAGCGCGCAGTTCGTCGAATACTTGTTGCAGTTCAG
>JBDSHM010000230.1:0-2478 GCA_039918495.1 Sulfuriferula sp.
TCTGACCATCGCGGTGGTGGTGGAGAACATGTCCTTCATTCAACCAGGAGAGCGTAAACGCCAGATTTTCGTTCAATCCCTGGCGGTAATCCAGTTCCCATGCGTATGAAGTATCGGGGATACCCGAAGCCCGCATTGATCCTGCCAGCAGGCTTAAATCCTGAGCCCCGCAGGATGAGTAGGCAAAAATCAACAAACTGGAGAAAGCCATTTTCCGTATCAGCATTTTTTCCCTCGTTGCAGGATCATTGATTCTGGTTCAGATATCTGAACCCATTCGTTACTAACAATACTCATTCCAGCTATAGCCAATCAAAAGTCCGCATGAGATTCGGTAGAAACGCATGAACGGGCATTCAGTCTATTAATATGTTACAGATACATTTCAAGACTTTGTGTTCGCAACCGTACATTTCCGGGGTCAAGTTTCTTTTCGATTCCATGGTAGGCCAAGCGCCATCCTCTGTCGACATACAGCAATCCTGTCAGCCATTTTTAAATGATTATTAAAACGTGGTATATCCGGGCTTTAAGCCACTATGTTTTTCCGTGACTCTTGCTGGATGCCAAATCTTCATTAATCCATTGTGTCGTTAGCCATATTCACCGACTAATCAATCGATTGGCGCATATGCCAATTCTGTCTCCACAGCCCTGCGTGCCGGTTACGTCCCCAATCCCGCTTGATATTTACGCCCTTATCGTCACGAAATCTTCACAAATATCGCGACGCCATCATGCTAGATTGCCGCCTCATTGTTATTTTCCAGAGGTTTCCAGCAATGCATTTCAAATCTGTTGCCGGCGTCATGGTGCTGGCCGCGGCTGCCGCCGGTTTTTTCGCGACACAGTCACATCAGGCCAACGCTGGCGAGATCACTGTCTACACGTCTTTGGAGGAACCAGAGATCGCTGACTACCTGGCCGCAGCCAAAAAAGATATGCCCGATCTCAAGGTGAATGTACTGCGTTTGTCTACAGGCGATCTGGGTGCACGCATTCTCAGCGAGGGCCGCCACCCGCACTATGACGTGATTTGGGGCTGGGCCCTGACCAACATGATGGATCCTCGCGTGCAGGTGCTGCTGGCCCCTTATCATCCCAAGGGGCTGCAGCGCGTACCCGCCCAGTTCAAGGACCCCGGCAACAAATGGTTCGCTCCCACCGGATACATGGCCGCCATGTGCGTGAACACGGATCGCCTGAAGCGCAAGGGTCTGCCCATGCCCGGCGGCTGGTCAGACCTGCTGAACCCTGTATACAAAGGCGAGGTGGTAATGCCCAATCCGGCATCTTCGGGTACCGGCTATCTGCAGGTGGTTTCCATTCTGCAGGGCATGGGTAGCGAAAAAGGCTGGGGTTTTCTCAAGCATCTGAGTACCAATGTAGCGCAATATGCAAAATCCGGTTCGCGTCCCTGCAACATGGCGAGTACCGGCGAATACGCTATCGGCGCTTCGTCGGCCATTGTGGCAATGGAAGCGATCAAACAGGGTTATCCGATAAAAATGGTCATCCCCAAGGAAGGGGCCGGCTACGAACTGGAAGCCAACGCGCTGATGGCCGCATCCACCCACAAACAGGACGCGGAGCGTTTTCTGGATTGGACCATTTCCGATTCTGCCGCCGAATTATATGGAAAATACAAGGAGATCGTCGGCATCGAAGGCATTCGACACAATGCAGGCGCAACCTCCGCCGGGCTGCCTGCGGACATCAAAAAAGCGCTTTTCCCCATGAACTTCAAACAGTCCATGCAAACACGTCCTCAGACGCTGGCGCGCTGGCAGCGGGAGATCGAGCATCATTGAGCACCGTAGTGACGTGACCTCTGGTAATTACTTAACTTCATCGATGGTTGGTTTAATGACGACGACAGACAATGCCGGTTTCCTGAGCCTTTCCGGAATCGGCAAATCCTTTGATGGCGCTATCGCCGTACAGGACGCCAATCTCACCATTGGTAGTGGCGAATCGGTATGTTTTCTCGGCCCCTCGGGCTGCGGCAAAACCACCCTGCTACGTCTGATCGCGGGCCTGGAAACACCCGATACCGGTCAGATCATGTTAAACGGCCAGGACATCACCCATGTTGCGCCACGTGCGCGCAATTTCGGCATGGTGTTCCAGTCCTATTCCCTGTTTCCCCATTTGACGGTGGGGGAAAATGTGGCCTATGGGCTGCGTTGCCGCAAGTGGCGCCGAACTGATACCCGCAACCGGGTGCGAGAGATGCTGGAACTGGTCCATCTTGTAGCGCATATAGACAAACTGCCTCATCAATTGTCTGGTGGCCAGCAGCAGCGCGTGGCAATCGCCAGGGCGCTGGCGGCCCAACCTCATGTATTGCTGCTAGACGAGCCTTTTTCCGCACTGGATGCCAAAGTACGCGCCCAGTTGCGTGGAGACATGCGGGACTTGCAGCGGCAGATTGGCATCACCACTATTCTGGTCACCCACGATCAGGAGGAAGCCATG
>JBDSHM010000231.1:0-2153 GCA_039918495.1 Sulfuriferula sp.
AGACCGAGCCGGGTCGAATCGAGCGCTGTCTGACTGGATAATAACGCCTGTTCCAGTGCCTTGACCTGTGCTGCACCACTGGTTACGCCCAGATACGCCTGGCTGGTATTGAGGGCGACCTGGCGCCGGGCATCTTCGAGGTCTTCGCGCGCCTTGTCCTGATTGGCGACGGCTTCGCGTACTCTGGAACCGACCAGACCGCCTTGATAGAGTGGTAAATTGAATTCCACCCCGATGACCGCATTTTTGGTGTTGACCTGAAATCCGCCAAAATTCTGGTTGCGATTGTCGGCATAGCTGGCGACGGCATCAACGGTGGGATAGTGGCCGGCACGGTTACGTTCAACCTCGCGCTGGGCGACGGCATACGCAGCGCGCTGGGCCTTGAGTATCGGGCTGCTCTGCTCGGCATGGGCGATCCATGCTTCCATGTTGGCCGGATCGGGCGGTCTGAGGGGTAGTTTGCCTTCCAAATGGTCGAGCTTGGGTGGCGGTGTTCCGATAATGCGTTGCAAGGCGCGTTGTTTGATTTGCAGGTCGTTGAGGGCGGCGATTTCCTGGGCATTGGCGAGATCGGAACGCGCTTGTGCTTCGTTACTGTCGGTAATGGTGGCGGTGCCGACCTCGAAATTGCGTTTGGCTTGTGCCAGTTGCTCACCGATGGCGGCTTTTTGCGCACGCACGAAGCTGATGTTGTCCTCGCTTTGCAAGACGTCAAAATAAGCTTGCGCGGTACGCAGGATCAGGTCCTGTGCGGCATTGGCGAGTTGCGCCTCGGCGACATGAACCTGTTGCTTGGCCTGTTCGTACTGCTCCCAGTTCTGCTTGCGATAAATCGGTTGGGTGACAGTGATGTTAGCGCTATTGGAGGTGTAATTTTTGTCTCCGAACACGGATGAATGGCTATCGTTATTGAGCACATTGGCATTCAGGCTGGCCTGAGGCAGCAAACCGGCGCGTCCCTGCGGCAGCTTTTCTACACCGGCGCGGTAAGCTGCGCGGGCAGCGGCATAAACTGCATCGCTATCTTGTGCCTGGTGATAAATCTCGGAGAGATCGGCAGCGAGTGCCAGTTGGGTAAATCCGATACCAATGAGTGCAAGGGACAATCGTTTCATAAAGGTATCCCGCAAGTAGGCAGCGATGGGTTTCAGTAAGTGGGCATGCTGGTATCCACTCGCTGTGCCCAGCTATCCACACCGCCTTGCAAATTGTAGACCTGTTCAAATCCGGAATGCTCGAGAAAGCGGGCTACCTGCATGCTGCGCACACCGTGATGACAAATCACAACAATATGCGCGTCTTTGTCGAGCGTATCGATTTTGCCCGGTATGCTCTGCATCGGCATCAATTGAGTATTGGCGATATGGCAATGCTCGTATTCCCAGGGCTCGCGCACATCCAGCAAAAAAGGCTCGGGCCGGCTGGGATCTTGTATCCATTGCTGGAGGTCATGTGCATTAATCTGCTGCATGAGCGAGGTTAAAATACGAAGCGTTCAGGTTGCTGTGCGTTGATGAGCGGCTGTATGTTAGTTTCAAACAGGGTCACCGTATTATAGGCACCTTTGTCGATGCAGGTGACGAGCTGGGCCTGCATGGCGGGCGCATCCCCGACGATAACGAACATGCGCCCGCCCGGATTCAGGTCGTCCAGGTAAGCTTCCGGCAATACAGGCGTGGAAGCAGTAAGCACAATCACATCATACGGACCATGCCGCGACCAGCCGCGGGCAGCGTCACCCACTTCCAGCGAAGCATTGGCAAAACCGTGTGCTTTAAGTCGGATTTCGGAACGTGTCTTGAATTCCGGCACAATATCCACGCTGTGCACATGGTGCCCCTGATGCGCAAGCAAGGCCGTGAGATAGCCGCTACCAGTGCCGACTTCGAGAATCTTGTCGGTTTTTTTGATGGCCAATTCCTGTACGATGCGCGCTTCGAGTTTGGGCTGCATCATCAACTGGTTGTGACCGAGCGGAATTTCCATATCCACAAATGCCAGGGTGCGATAAGTTTGCGGGACAAATTCCTCGCGTTTGACCTTGGACAGAAGGTTGAGAATGTCCTGATCCAGCACATCCCATGTACGGATCTGTTGCTCTACCATGTTGAAACGGGCTTGTTCGATATTCATTATTTTATCGCTGCGAT
>JBDSHM010000232.1:0-6045 GCA_039918495.1 Sulfuriferula sp.
GGGGGCGCCGGATGGCGCCCTTTTTTATGGCAATACTTTACGTACCCACCCACCTTGTTCTCTTATACTGAATTCAAATGGAGAACATCATGAGCATGTTCACCTGGATCGAGTCTGGTACAACCCCACCCGTAGGCATTCAGGATTGGGGTATTTATCACTCAACAATTTTGAAAGGAAGCTCAATGAAAAAATTCAAAGCACGATAAACTGTATTCAACTCACACAGCACGAGCTACTCTCGGTTGAGTGAAAAAATTGTCCGTCAAAATGGGACAACTCCAACTCCAGTAAACGGGGGATCGAAATTCCGTTCCTGCAGCGAGACCTGCATGTTCGCTCCGGCCAATTGAATGTCATGCTGCAAAAGGCCGAGCGGCCGGCTACAACCGATTAATTTCCGTACATCCATAAAAACCGATCCAGCAGCTTGCGACTCACCTTGTCCAACTCGTTTATGTCGTGAAACAGGAACAGGATGCCGTGACCACGGCGCGTAAGTATCCTCCGACTAAGCATTGTTTTGGTTGTCCTGTTTTGACGATTTGAATTGACGCTCGATTTCGATCAGACGTTGTTTGCGCCAGAGTCCACCGCCATATCCTGTCAGCGCGCCATCAGCGCCAATGACACGATGACAGGGAACCATCAACGCGATCTGATTTGCACCGTTTGCACGGGCCACCGCACGCGTGGCAGATGGCTTTCCGATAAGGCGCGCAATCTCGGAGTAGCTGCGCGTCTCACCCACAGGAATGCGACGAAGTTCTTCCCAGACCTGCCGATTGAACGCACTGCCCTGTAGCGCCAAGCGGGTTTCAAAGCTAGCCTTCCGACCCGCGAAAAACGCAGCCAGCTCTTCCTCGGCTTGTTTGGTCGGTTCCGTCCGTCCGATACCGACGCCTCCTTTTGTCAGCGCCTGGAGTTTCTTCAACTCGGTTGGTAGCGCCTTACGGTCGATAAATTCCAGTAGGTGCAGGTGCGTAGTCGTGCTGACCGCAATCATGTCTCCCAACGGCGTGGTGATCCAACCTGCAAGCAGCATCCCATTTTTACTGAGCGACCCGGGCGAGCATCCAAGGAGTTTCGCGAAGGCAACGCGAAACGCGCTTGGTGAATCAAAGCTCGCTCCATGCTGGGCAGTAATAACCTTGCCACCGTTAGACAAGGTTTCAAACCCTTCCCTGAGCCGCCTTTGCCGGGCCATTTCCAGGAAGGTCATACCAAAGTGCCGCTTAAAGCTGCGGCGCACAGTGGAAAGCTCATACCCCAGTTGCACGATGTGCCGTTCAGACCAGCGGATATCCGGACGCTCGTCCAGTGCGACAAGTAACGCTGCGATAGCGGGGTCAGCCGAAGCGGCTGCCTGCAATGGGTGGCATCTTTTGCAGGCACGGAACCCGGCCTCGATACATTCGCCAATCGTCGAATAGAATGTGCAGTTGTCTGATTTTGGCTTGCGGGCCGGGCATGTTAGCCTGCAGAACACACCTGTGGTTGCAACACAGACATAGGCTTGTCCGTCGTAATGGTCATCCCGGCTTAGGAGGGCCAAGTACAGTGTATCGTGGTCTGGTAGATCGAAAAGCATGATCGTATCCTATCACCCGGCACAACCTGTCTCCGCCTGAAATCAGGCGCGGATTTTTTCTGTCGGATGCAAGCATCGGATCTATCCCTATTTACTGCACGGCATCACCATCAACCAGCTGAACCAGCTCTAGGCGATAGACACGACCTACATCCCAATGAGCCGCTGCTTCATCTATTTGACGGCCGTACTCGACTAGGCGACACGTCGTGTGTGAGAGAAAGAAACGCATAAGTACACCGTCACCCGAGATGCTCAACAGGTTGGCAACACCGCCCAGAATATACAAGTTGCCTCATACTGCCCGCAAAGCAACCTGTCTCTGGAGAACACCTGATGCGAAGACAACGCCGATAATTACGGCGATGGCACCAATGATCTGCCACTTATTGGGCGGCACCCCTAAGACAGTAGAAACTGCCATAGTGAAAACCGGTGCCAAGTTGAAAAAGATTGCTGTTCGGGCTGAACCGATACGCTGGATCCCATTGAACCAGAGGAGGTAGGCAATCATGGATCCGCCGACGGCCAGATATAGAATCGCTTCATGAACCCCCATTGGGGCCGTCGTGATAGCCATAATCGGCTTCTCGAAGAAACTGCCAAAGATGATCAGCCCTATCGTCCCAAACAACATTGAAAATGCGGTGGTTTCAAGCGGCGTCGCACCGAAGACAAAGCGCCGCGAGATCACTGTATTCAAAGCCCATGCGATACTGCCTGCAAGAATAATCACATCACCCACGACAATTCTGTGAGCGAGCAGTATTCCCAGATCACCGCGCGTGATTACCAGACCTACGCCAAGCAAGCCACATAGAATTCCGAAACCTCGCATTAGATCAATCTTCTCACCTTCCAACAGGGATGCCAGAATCGTTGTCCAAAGTGGCGTCGTAGCGAGAATAAGAACTGCGTTGATCGGAGTCGTCGTCTGGAGGCTGAAGAAAGTAGCCATATTAAAACAGGTAACCCCGAGTAAACCCAGAATAACGTACACCCAGAGATTTCTTTTCAAAATCGCGCCACGTAGCTTGCCACGAGGACCAAAGATAAGAAAAAGTAGAATTGTAGCAATGATGAAACGCTCTATCGCTGCACTGATCGGCGTCATCAAGCTGATGATATAGGCACCTGCATTGAAGTTCGTCCCCCAGAAGAAGGTGGATGCGACGATGCCGGCGTAGATATAGCCTGGAGAATTGGGCAATTTCATTTCACGTCCTGCTTTCTGATGTTGGATGGAAGCCATCACCTTGCAGCAGTCATGAAATAGGTACAATTCCCCATATATTCATTTTGAATGTGAGAAAACACCCATGTTTGACTGGGATGATATGCGTTACTTCGCGATATTCGCGAGAGAAAAGTCGCTCTCGGCCGCGGCTCGCCAGCTTAAGGTTGATCACGCGACAATCGCCCGCCGGATCGCGGCGCTTGAGGCTTCTCTAAACCTCAAGCTCGTCGATCGGCGCCCGCGTTCCTACGTACTGACGGTGGAGGGTGAACGCATCGCCGCGCTCGGTTCGCGGATGGAGAATGAAGCTTGCGCTGTCAGCCGTGCGGCCAAGGCGGGACAGCAAGCTATAGCCGGGGAGATTGCGATTAGTGCACCGCCGGCTATGGCAACGGCATTGATTGCTCCCCGACTTGTCCAGCTGCGTCAACCGTATCCAGGTATCCACATTCGACTTATTGGTGAGACACGCATGGCTTCTTTGCATCGAGAGGCAGACCTTGCTATTCGCTTGAGCCGGCCGACAGAAGCTGAGCTTGTCACTCGCAAAATCGGGGTTGTGTCTTTCTCACTGTATGCTTCACCTGCTTATCTCGACTTACATTCGGCTGAAAATTTCGAGTTCATTGCCTACGACGACAGCATGGAAGATTCAGCGCAGCAACGCTGGCTCAGAAAGAATGCAGGTACTCGCCCCATCGTACTTCGTACCAATAACCTGGAGACGCAAAAAGCAGCCGCTCGCGCAAGCATGGGAATTGCTGCGCTGCCATATTTTCTCGGCGACAAGGACGATAGCTTGCAACGTCTTGAGAGTGATGAGGAAGAGCTGACTCGCGATGTTTGGCTCGCCGTGCATGGCGATCTGCGCAATACGCCAGCGGTCCGGGCAACTATGGATTTCTTGATTGACTGTTTTCCGCAGGCATAAGGAAAAAGTTGACTGACCTATCCCTGATTCATCTCAAGTGAATAAATAAAACACTATCCACAGTCACAAAAAAATCGGTGAATAATCGCTTTGATTCTACAAAAACCGATCCAGCAGCTTGCGACTCAGCTTGTCCATCTCGTTCAGGTCGCGAATCAAAAACTGAATACCGTGGCTGTCGGCTATCAGCAGGCTGGATGTGCCCAAGCGGCGAATATCATCCTCCCCCTTCAATACGAAACGAGTGTCTCCGCGATCCGTTTCCACCGTCCAGGTCGACGGCGTGGCAAAGTTGGAGACATGAAGCAGACGGTGAATTTCGGGCACGAATTCACGACTGGCCAATTCCTCTTCCACCAACAAGCGCGCATCCTCAGGCAAGTCAGCCAGATGCGCTATCCATGCCAGTTCATGACCATCGGCACTGAGCAGGCCAATGCCTTCCTCAGGTGCGGCGATAGGAAACGCTCGTACCGGCACCACGTTTTCGTGAACACTTCCATCGGTTGCAGTGAGAACCAGCTGACCGAAGGCATTACGGCTTATTTTGAAGTCGAACATGGGGTCTCCAGCAGGCATCATGATTTGGCCAATCCATCACTCACGACAATTGTGTTATCCACATCCACATCGTCCAGATCGGTATCCACGTTGCGCGCCTGTGCCTGATAAAGACGGTAGTAGGCACCTTCGCGCGCCATCAGCTCTTCGTGCTTGCCTACCTCGACAATCTGGCCGCGATCCATGACCACCAGCCGATCAGCACGGCGCAAGGTGGATAACCGGTGGGCAATGGCGATCGTCGTGCGGCCGAGCACCAGATTGTCCAGTGCCTTCTGGATTTCCTTTTCGGTTTCGGTATCCACCGAGGACGTGGCTTCATCAAGGATCAGTATGCGCGGGTTGATGAGCAATGCCCGGGCAATCGAAATACGCTGGCGTTCGCCGCCCGACAATCCATGACCGCGTTCGCCGACCAACGAATCGTAGCCCTGCGGCAGACGCAGAATGAACTCGTGTGCATGGGCAGCACGTGCCGCTGCAATAATCTGATCACGAGTCGCATCCTGTTTCCCGTAAGCGATATTTTCTGCAATAGTGCCGAAGAACAGAAACGGTTCCTGTAGCACCAGACCGATATTGCTACGAAATTCGGATACCGGCAGTGAGCGAATATCCACGCCCTCCAACCTAATCGAGCCTTCGGTCACGTCATAAAACCGGCAAATCAAATTGATCAGCGTACTTTTACCCGATCCGCTGTGTCCAACCAGACCGATCATTTCGCCGGGTTTGATGGCGATATTGACGCCGCGAATCACCGAACGATTGCCGTAGCGAAAACCCACGTCATGTAATTCGATTCGGCCGGTAACCTGGCTCAGATGAACCGGCCTGGCCGGTTCGGGGACACTGGATACGTGATCGAGGATATCGAAGATGCGTTTGGCCCCGGCTGCCGCCTTTTGCGTCACAGACACAATGCGGCTCATGCCGTCGAGTCGGGTATAGAAGCGGCTGATATAAGCCAAAAATGCCGTCAGCACCCCAACCGTGATCTGATTGTTGGAAACCTGCCAGATACCAAATGCCCACACCACCAGCAGCCCGATTTCCGTCAGCAAGGTGACTGTCGGTGAAAACAGTGACCAGATCTTGTTGATACGGTCATTGACCATCAGATTATGCTTGTTGGCTTCGCGAAAGCGCGTCGCTTCGCGTCGTTCCTGAGCGAAGGCCTTGACGACGCGTATGCCGGGAATGGTATCGGCAAGGATATTGGTGACTTCCGACCAGACTCGGTCGATCTTTTCGAAACCGGTGCGCAGTTTATCGCGCACCAGATGGATCATCCAGGCGATGAACGGCAATGGCAGCAGTGTTACCAGCGCAAGCCAGGGGTTGATCGATACCAGAATCACCGTCGTCATGATGATCATCAAAACATCGGTAGCAAAATCCAGCAGGTGCAACGACAAGAATACGCAGATACGATCCGTCTCCGAACCGATGCGTGCCATCAGGTCACCGGTACGCTTGCCGCCAAAATATTCCAGCGAAAGTTGCATCAGATGTTCATAGGTCGTGGTGCGCAGATCGGCACCGATGCGCTCGCTGACACGCGCCAGAATGTAGGTGCGAGCCCAGCCCAACCCCCAGGCAAGCAGTGCTGAACCGAACAATCCGGCAAGATACAGCTCGACCAGTTGTACATCAATGCGCGCGCCATTCTGGTAGGGAATCAGCACGTTATCCATCAGCGGCATGGTCATGTAGGGCGGCACC
>JBDSHM010000233.1:0-1595 GCA_039918495.1 Sulfuriferula sp.
AGCCCCATTCGGCGTCAAAGGGAAGCAACCGCCGCGTTGGAGCTAAGACCAAGAGAAAAACCCAAAAACGTGGGCGCCTGACGTAACAGGTGTCCACGTCTTGGCGTTTCTGAGAAACGCTTTAACACAATGGATGGGACCTCAAATGCCAACTTATGATTACCTGTGTACTCGATGCAAGCTGCAATTTGAAGCACGTCACGCAATTAACGCGCCTGGCCCGGACTGCTCTGTATGTGGGGGCACGACAGAAAAAGTGATCCTCTCTGCCCCCGCGATGCATGGCAACATGGCGCGTGGTCGTGATCTGGCAATGCGCTCACTGCAGCCGAAACCGGGGCAGGAGAAACACATACACGGAGCTGGGTGCGGATGTGGGCACCACCAACATTCTTAAACACAATCAAGTTTTTGGCGTAGCCTAGAAAAATAGCTAGCGCGCAACAACGGCGGCTTGCGTTAGCGGTGTTGGACTTGAGGAGAACAACTATGCCCGATAAGCTTTTTTCCCATTTGAATCCCATCCTGTTTTTGCAAACCTTTGTCGCCCAGAGCGTCGAGGTCAGCGCAAAGATGGGGGGCGGCAACGGGAATGATCGCCTCAATTACATCGAGCAACTTGGCCTCACCGCAAGCGGTTGTTTTGAGACCGCGTACCGCCAGGAGTTGGCGCAAGACGGCCCCCTGGATCATGGCAAGTACGCGGACATGATCGTGGAGATCAAGAATAAGATCGGCGGAAATTTTTCCCGTGCATCAAGCGAACCGGGCATGGTGCGCGTGGTCAACACGCGCTGCCCTTTCGGAGATGCCGTCATGCAGGCGCCGGAACTGTGCAAGATGACCTCCAGCGTCTTCGGCGGGATTGCAGCACGTAACTTCGGTTACGCGAAAGTAATCCTGGACAAACGCATTGCGGTGGGCAACGGGATGTGCGAGGCACGCATATATACCGACCCCAAGATTGCCGCCGGCTTTGAGGGAGACGAATATCACCGGGAACAGGGCGTCATCCGCGGTCGGGGAGCTACAGTCAAAGCGCAGATCATTAGAGAACAGCGCAACGGGAAAGTCTGGTGCGGTGTCAGCTCGAACCCGCCCGAGGATGCCGACAAACCTTTCGTTGTGGCGAAATCCCCGGCCATGCTCGATGCACTGGAGACAATCAAGGTCGTGGCCCCGACCACCGCAACCGTGCTGATTACTGGTGAGACCGGCGTGGGCAAGGAGGTCATTGCCCGTCGCATCCACGCCATGAGTGAACGCTGGAACAGGAATTTCGTCGCAGTGAACTGCGGTGCAATACCTGAGAATTTAGTCGAAACCACCCTATTCGGGCATGAGCGCGGTGCATTTACCGGTGCTTACGAAGTCCATCACGGCCTGTTTGAACAGGCTGAGGGCGGAAGTCTGTTTTTGGACGAGATCGATTCCTTGCCGCTCGCCGCCCAGGCGCGTCTGTTACGCGTGCTGCAGGGTGGTGAGTTCGAACGCGTAGGCGGGAAGCAGCGCCTGTCCGCAGATGTTCGGGTGATCGCCGCGGCCAGTACGCGTCTGGACAAATTCATTGCCGAGGGGACTTTCCGGATGGATCT
>JBDSHM010000234.1:0-3839 GCA_039918495.1 Sulfuriferula sp.
ATGCCGCCTACCACGCGCGGCATGAATTCGTAACGGACAGGATCAATATGCGCATGTTCGAATGCGGCCAGTTCGTTGTTGACATGCATCAGTGCGATCTCGGTATTGATTGCCGCCCCCGAGCGCAAGGCGACAAACAGTACCGACAGGAACGGCAGCAGTTCCATTACCAGGAAACCCACAATCAGGCCGGGCACGTACTCCGATAATCCGAAATTGCGGGCTACTGTTACCATGATCTGGATAATCACTGTGCTGATGACCAGCGAATAGGCAATGTATATGGGCAGCGCCTGAACCGCCGTAAAGTAAATCTGCTTGACTATGATCCAGCGCGTGGCGCTATCGTATGTTCGCGGATTGAGTGTTACAACCAGCAATTTCCAGCCGAAATCCATCAGCCCGGCAGCGGAATGTACACGGGTAATCACGGCATTGCCGATGGCTTCGATCCAGGTAACCAGTATGTTCATTGTCTAGAATGATTATTGAACAGGGAGAGGGTGCAAGGTTACCATGCGCAAGTACGCCGGGATGAGGTTAGAATGTTCTACAACAGGAGATCATGAAGATGAAAATCAGACAGCAGAAATGGCTATTGCTGGTCGGTACGCTGTTTACCTCGTGGGCGTTCGCGGCATCGAGTGGCGTACTGATCAAAAACGAAACACTTTATGCCAAGCCCGCTGTGCGTAGCGCTGCGGTTGGCAAAGTTGCGCGTGGCACCCCGGTCACCGTGGTAACGCGTCAGGGCGGCTGGGTGGAAGTGACCAGCGGACGCACACGCGGCTGGGTGCGCATGTTCTCGGTACGTAGCAGTATCGGTGGCGGCGGTAGTTCGGCGTCCGAACTGGCAGGCCTGGCCCAGGCCGGGCAGCGTCGCCCCGGGAATATTGTAGCGACGGCAGGTGTGCGTGGCCTCAATGAAGAAGAACTCAAGACCGCAAAATACAGCGCGCAAGGCATCCAGGAGCTGGCATCCTACGCAGTTTCCGCGGGTACGGCGCGGCAGTTTGCCAGCAAGGCAGGGCTCGCCAGTCAACATGTCACATTGCTGCCTGATCCATCAGGATCGAACGACACAAGCCGTAAAAATTCCTGGGAGGTGCAGTAATGAAAAAATCCATTTTGATTATTGCGGTTGGCGCCATCTTTGCTGCGGGCGTTGTGCAGGCGGCTAATTGGCAGGATCTATTGAAGGATGAGCTCATCAAACAGGTTGCGCCTCAACAGACCGAGCCTAAACAATCCGAGCCCAAGCAAACAAACCCTGCGGATGCAGGTGCACAGGACAACACGGTCTCTACGGTATTGGGTGCATTCTCGAAAACTTCCACAGAAGAAGAAATTAGTATCGGACGCCAGATCGCCGGCGATCTGCTGGGGGCTGCACCGCTGGTGCCGGACGCCAAACTGCAGCGTTACGTCAATGAGGTGGGCCGTTGGGTTGCGTTGCATAGCGATCGCCCGGATCTGCCCTGGCATTTCGGGGTGATTGATACCACTGACATCAATGCTTTTGCCGCTCCCGGTGGATATGTATTTGTCACCAAGGGGCTGTATCAGAAGCTCGGCAGCGAAGCAGAACTGGCCGGTGTGCTCGCGCACGAAATCAGTCACGTCGTGCACCGTGACCAACTTAAAATTCTGCAAAAAACCCAATTGCTTAATCTGGGTGCGCAATACCTTGGCAAACAGGCAAATGATCAGGCCGCGGTACAGAAACTGATTGGTAGCGGAGCCGAAATCGTCGCCCGCGGGCTCGATAAAAATGCCGAGTTTGCTGCGGATCGCATGGGCGTCGTGTTGGCTGCTCGCTCAGGGTATGATCCCTATGGCTTGCCTGCCGTACTTGAAGAGATCGGCCATACTTCACCGAACGATAATCGCGTTGCGTTGTTGTTCAAAACCCATCCGGCGCCGGCCGAGCGTTTATCCAGGCTGGGTGATGCGATTGGCACCCATTTTGATGGCCTCGCGCCCGGCAAGGAACTCAAAGACCGGTTCTACCGAATTCGTTAATTGCTCGGGATGCAGCTCGTCAAGCTTAAACGTGCATTTCCGCGCATTGTAGTTAGCCTGCTGATTACCCTGCTGCTGGTGCTCGCCAGCCAAGGTAGCGTGCGGCTCGGTTTTCTCGATCGACTCGAGGCCTGGGCATACGATACCCGTCTCCTGCTCACCATGCCGCATACGGTTGATCCGCGTGTGGTGATTGTGAACATAGACGAAAAAAGTCTGAAAGAGATCGGACGCTGGCCGTGGGGACGCGACAAGCTGGCGGCGCTGACGACGCGTTTGTTCCAACACTACAGTGCCGCAGCAGTGGGATACGACGTGGTATTTGCCGAGCCGGACAGCAGCTCCGGTTTACCTGCGCTGGAAAAACTTTCCGCCACACAATTCAAGCATGATGAAAACTTTGCTCGTGCGCTCAAAAATGCACGGCCCCTGCTGGATTACGATGGTCTGTTTGCAGCGTCGCTGCATTCCGGTCCGACCGTGCTGGGCTACTATTTCACACCCTATGCGGGGACGTCGGGCGTACTGCCAAAGCCGACATTTGCAGCGGGGGCAATGGCCGGGCAGGACGCCAACTTCATCAACAATCTGGGCTATGGCGGCAATCTGCCGGCCTTGCAGGCAAATGCAGCGAGCGGCGGTTTTTTCAACATGCTGGCGGATTTCGATGGCGTGACGCGGCGCATGTTGATGCTGCAGAAATACCAGGGTGCGGATTACGATGCGCTGTCGCTGGCTACGCTGCTGACCGCATTTGGATCGCCGCTGAGTTACGAGCGCGTCGCTGATGCCGGAGCACACTACACCCATCTGGAATTGATCGCCGACGGTCTGCGTATACCAGTGGACAGCCAGGGGGCAGCGTATGTGCCGTATCGTGCTTATCCGGGGTATCGCTATTATTCCGCTGCGGACATACTGGCGCAGCGCATTCCGGCCAGTGAGCTGGAAAATGCCATTGTGCTGGTCGGTACGACCGCTCCCGGCCTGCTCGATCTGCGCGTAACGCCAGTGGCGCGCAGCTACCCCGGCGTGGAAATCCATGCCAACCTGATTTCCGGCATTCTTGATGACAGCATTCGCTATACGCCGGGTTATGCGCGGGATCTGACCATGGCGATACTGGGTGTGTTGGGCGTATTGCTGGCGTTCATCTTGCCCCGTCTGACCCCATTGCGTGGCGCGGCCTTGTCGCTGATTTTGGCCGGGCTGGTGGTGGCCGGTAATTATGGGGCATGGCAGCACCGGCTGGTATTCCCGCTGGCCGCACCGCTGGTGCTGATATTGGGTCTGATGCTGCTCAATATGGCTTGGGGTTTTTTCGCAGAAACACGCGCCCGACGCCAGATCACCGGTCTGTTCGGCCAATATGTGCCGCCAGATTTGGTGGAAGAAATGAGTCAGGATCCGTCGCGCTTCAATATGCATTCCGAAAGCAAGGAGCTTTCTATTCTGTTCTCGGATGTGCGCGGCTTTACCACGATTTCCGAGACGCTGACGCCGCAGCAGCTATCCGATTTGCTGAACGAATTCCTGGGCGCCATGACCCAGGTGATTCATCAACGCATGGGCACCATCGATAAATACATGGGCGACTGCATCATGGCATTCTGGGGTGCGCCCATGGATAACCCCAATCATGCGCGTGATGCGGTATTGGCGGGCATGGAGATGCAGACCGCATTGACCGAGCTGAACAAAACCTTTGTCGCCAAAGACTGGCCGGAACTGCATGTGGGCGTCGGTATCAATACCGGGCGGGTCAGCGTGGGAAATATGGGCTCCAAATTCCGTATCGCGTATACCGTCATGGGCGA
>JBDSHM010000235.1:0-3309 GCA_039918495.1 Sulfuriferula sp.
GGGGGATTTGATATGGCAATTCTGATTCTGCTTGTAATAGGGATATTTTTGCCGCTGTTTCCGCTCAGCATGGTATTGACAGCCTTTTTCAAATACGTGCCGTGGGCATGGCTGCGCGCCTTGATAGTGCTTGTCTGGCCTCAAATCGGCTTGACCATCGCATTTTCTACGCATGTGCAGCTGCCTCAGTGGGCGGTATGGTGGGGGCTGTTGACGGCGGCGTTGTATGCGCTGCGTATGCTCAGCCTGCGGGATGTCAGCACATGGATTGCATTCATCGCGGCGTCTGCCTTTGCCTTGCTCTGGATTGGCTTGGTCAACGCCAACAGCGAGGCGATGTTGCGTTTGCAAGGTCTGGGTTTTTCCGCCTCCTTCATCATCGCGGCCGCCGTGGTGCCCATGCTCAAAAATCGCTTGGGGGCTGCCTATAGTGGCTTGCATTGTGGCTTGGTACAGCGTTTGCCACGATTGGCGGGCGTGTTGGTGATGGCCGTGCTGGCAGCGATTGCGACACCGCTGTTCCCCTCGTTTTTTGCGCTGATTGCGGTGTTGTCAGAGGCGTCGTTTATGGCTGCGGTGGTTGTATTGACGGTCTGGCTTTTGTGGAGTTGGGCCGGGGTGCGATTGCTGCAAGGATTTTTGCCCGGCGTGTGGTCACGCCCGCACACGCCGCCCGATTTGAGTGTGGGTACCACGTGGCTGTTTGGCTTGGGATTGGTAACGCTGGTGGGTGCCGCTACGGTACTGAGCAGTATGGGATTTACGGGAGGGTGGTAAATGAGCCTGGCGCTTGATCGGAAGTTAAAAATTCGTGCCATGGTATACGTGGCAGGGGAGCCGATTCCGTATTTTTGGCCGATGCGTAACTTCATTCACCATAATCCATTGCACGGTCTGGAAAAGCTGCCTTTTGCGCAGGCTGTAGAAAAGGGCCAGGCACTTTTTCATGGCAAGGGTTTTCTGCCGCGCAAGACGTACCAACGCTTTTTGCAGGAAGGCAAAATTGACCGTGCAAGCCTACTGACCGGAGTGCAAGACTTCGTCGCCACGCGCAGCAGCGTGCCGGGCGTGGATTTGACGCATTGGCTGATGACACTGCTCACTCAGATTGCTGAGCCGCTGAGTCAGGCATGCTTCGTGGCCGGTACGCATGACGTGCATCACGCGCTCAATGGCAAGGTGTCCGAGTGTGCGGCCCCTGTCGACATGACCGCATTAGCCGCCTGGTTGCACGAAAAGGTAGGCGGCGCGCGGCCGATATACGAGGCGGTTGATACCTTGTTTGACACGCATATTGGCACGACACTGGATGACTTGTTGATTAAAAGCTGTCTGGATTTCTTTGACGAGGGTCAGTCCGCCTGGACTATGCCTGGGCGCGAATCGGGGTTATTCAACGCCTGGCGTGAATTGTCCAGGCGCAACGTCAGGTTTTTTTTGCGAGGCGTGAATATTAGCCAAATACTGGCGCAATCGAGTACTCCGGAAGGCGTGATTTCCAACGTCATGGATACGCTTGCTGTGCCTGAAGCGCACTGGGCGGACTATTTTTCACGCGAGCTGGTGCGCTTGCATGGTTGGGCCGGTTTCATCCGCTGGCGTTCAAACGCCCAACATTATTACTGGGGACAGCATTATCCGGCCGACCTGGTTGATTTTCTGGCAGTACGGCTGGCGCTTGGACTGGCCTTGCTTAAAGAGGAAGCTGGTTCGAATGTGCCCGGCAGTGCGCCTGAATTGGCGCAGTTCATAGACGCCCACACTGCCGAAGCTTTCCTGCGGTATGAGTTATACAGCGGTAATGTGGTGCCGCAACTGGCAGCCAACGTAGAAGACGCCATATTGCGGGGCAAGCAGTCAATTATCAGTCGCGTGTTTACCACTTATGTCGAGCGTAAACGTGCTGATGAGGCGATGTTGTCAGCGCAGCGTCTGCACGATTTGGGCACGCAGGCATCGGCCACGCCTTGCTTGACGTCGTTATCAGTCGAGGCGCTGGACAGTTTGCTCGCCACGGTCGAGGCATTCGAGCAGGCCGAGGGCATGCTGTGGTTGCGCGCCATGGAGTCAAGTGCAATGCAGGTGTTGCTGCGCGACGTTGATGTCACGCCGCCAAAACCGCGTGACAAACGTCCGTTTGCGCAGGCGCTGTTTTGCATCGATACCCGTTCCGAACGCATCCGGCGTCAGCTGGAGCACGTAGGCGATTATCAGACCTATGGCATTGCCGGCTTCTTTGGCGTACCAATAAGCATACTGGAGCTTGGCAAGGGCAGCGAAACGCATTTGTGTCCGGCAGTCGTCACGCCCCAAAATTTGGTGCTGGAAATGAATGCCAGCGGCCCGATTGACGAATCCGTGGTGGGTGTATTTGAACACGCCTTGCATGAGCTGAAAAATTCGGTATTGGCGCCGTTTGCGGCGGTGGAAGCCATCGGGCTGCTGTTCGGTTTCGACATGATAGGCAAGACGAGTGCGCCATTGGCATACAACCGTTGGCGTCGCAAATTATTTCCCGCCAAGCCGATGACGCGTTTGTTGCTGGACAAGCTAGACCGTGAGCAGGCAGATTCCATCCTGCGGGCAGTACAACGCGCTGTCATTGTCAAGGCGGTAGAACACGAATTGGGCTTGCCGCCTGAACGCATTACGGACGACTTGGTGCGTCAGTTGCGTGAAACGGCACTCGCAAAACAGTTATCGAGCGATGAATTGGCACATCAGTTGGGTCTGGAAATGGCTGCGTGCAACGCTTTTGTTACGCGACTCCGCGATGCCTATCGCATCAACCGACAGTTTTCGCGGCTGCAATTCGAACGCCTGGGGCGAATTGGCTTTAGCAGTAATGAACAGGCGCAATTGCTCGGGCAGGCGCTGCGCTCCATCGGATTGGTTGATCATTTTTCACGTTTTGTGTTGTTGGTCGGTCACGGCAGCGAGTCCGAGAATAATCCGTATGAATCCGCGCTTGATTGCGGCGCCTGTGGTGGCAATTCAGGTATTTTTAACGCGCGTACAATGGCGCAAATAGCCAATAAGCCGGAAGTGCGACTGCGCTTGCGCGAGCAGGGACTGGATATCCCTGCCGACGTGCATTTTGTGGGTGCGTTGCACAATACGACGACAGACCAAATCACCATTCTGGACCGCGAGCTGATTCCGCCCGCGGCCCTGATTTATCTCGACCGTTTGCACAAAGGGCTGAAGGCGGCGTCCCGCTTGTGCGCACAGGAGCGTATGGCGACACTGGTTCCGAGCGACATCGGTGTACCTCCGGACGCCAATGCATCGAGCCGCATGGCGCGGCGC
>JBDSHM010000236.1:0-3184 GCA_039918495.1 Sulfuriferula sp.
TTGGTCATCGCCCGTTTTTGATTCTCAACGCCAGATAGTGCTTAGCGCCGGGTTTCTACCTGTTGCAGAGGTGTTTCCGGAACGTCCATCGGTCCAGCAGCGGAACGTCTGGCAGGACGTGTGGAAACGGGATTGCCGGATTCGTTGGCACTTTCCACAGGTGCAGCCACGGTTCGGGTGGTTTCAACCTGCAGCAATTCCACAGGCGTGTCGACCACAGCTGCCAGCGGCACGCGTTTTCTGCGTGGTGTAGTCGTTGGCGGCGTTACTTCGGTCAAGCTTGCTTCAGCGGGCTTGGATTGCGTTTCAACCTGTTGTAACAATGAAGCAGATGGAGAAGGTGCCAGCAGTTCGCTGAGCAGTTTTTCCACCGGCATCACGGCTTTTACGGTTTCAGCCTTCGATGCTGCAGCGATGGCCTCTGAGACCGGAGGAATTGTGCTGGTTTCCTTCACTGCTGGTATGGAGGGCTCGGCCGGTGCAGCCACAATCGGGGCCTGTGGTTGCGGCACAATGACGGGAATCGGTGTGCTGGGAGGGGCCATCACCGACTGCACTGCGGGAGCAATATCGGCACCAGAGTTGGAGCTATCCGTCTGGCTCGTAGCCGTTTCTGCCGCTGTAGCAGTTTGATCCTGGTCCGGGCGGCGCTCGCGTCGGCCACCGCGGCGACCACGGCGGCTTCGGGTTTCGCCGGTTCCTGCGTCGGCAGCCGGGACCGACATGGGTGCACTGCTTTCCACGGTTGTATCGTTCGCCGCAACGTTATCGTTATCCACGGGTTTTGGCGGGCGGGGTTGTTGCTGACGCGGTTTGCGTGCCGGTTTTTGTGCGTTGTCGGCAGGGGCCGTGGTTCGATCACTTGCGGCCTGCCGCTCCGGACGCGGACCACGCTCAGGGCGTGGCGTGCGTTCAGCATTGTCCTTGGCTTCGACTGGCCGTGGCGGACGCTCGGTGCGTTCACCACGCTCGCTACGCTGACGACCACGTCCGCGCGGCTCGCGCGCGGGTGTGACAACGGGTTGCGGAATGATGATCGGCTGGGCCGGTTTTTCTTCGCCGATTCGTTGCAGCCATCCGAAGATGCGACCGATCAAACCGGATTTGGATTCGGTCTGTGTATTTACCTGGGGCGGCAATTGTTGCTCAACGATAGGCGCGGGTTGTGCAGGCGTGATGCCGCGTACGGCAGGCACCGGCACCGGTTTGTTTTCTTTGCGCGTTTCCGTGAGGGTCGCGTCTTCAATGGCATCCGCCAGTTTATAGCTGGGAATGGTTGCATCGTGCTGGTTCAGCTCGTCATGACGCAATCGGCTAATCTTGTAATGCGGGGTCACCAGATGAATATTGGGGATCAGCAAAACATTGACCTTAAGCCGGGATTCGATGGCAAAGATGTCCGAGCGCTTCTCGTTCAACAGGAAAGTGGCGACATCGACAGGAATCTGCGCGTGAATTGCGCTGGTGTTTTCCTTCATTGCATCTTCCTGGATGATACGCAGGATGTGCAGGGCGGTAGATTCAATACCGCGAATGAAGCCGGTACCGCTGCAGCGCGGGCAGGGCTGGTGGCTGGACTCGCCCAGCGACGGCTGCAGGCGCTGGCGCGACAATTCCATCAGGCCGAATTTGGAAATCTTGCCGAACTGAACGCGTGCACGATCATAGTGCAGGGAATCGCGCAGGCGGTTTTCTACCTCACGCTGGTTACGCTGACTTTCCATATCAATGAAATCGATCACGATCAGCCCGCCCAGATCGCGCAGACGCAATTGACGGGCAACTTCTTCAGCTGCTTCCAGGTTGGTGTTATAGGCGGTCTGTTCAATATCGGCACCGCGTGTGGAGCGCGCCGAGTTGACGTCCACCGATACCAGCGCTTCGGTATGGTCGATGACGATTGCACCGCCGGAGGGCAGCGTTACCTCACGCGAGTAGGCTGATTCGATCTGATGTTCGATCTGAAAGCGCGAGAACAAGGGCACATCGTCCTTGTAAAGCTTGACCTTATGCACGTTGCCCGGCATGACATGACTCATGAACTGGTGGGCCTGTTCGAATACTTCTTCAGTATCGATCAGGATTTCACCAATATCCGGCTGAAAGTAGTCACGGATGGCGCGAATCACCAGACTGCTTTCCTGATAAATCAGGAAAGCGCCCTTCTGGCTGTTGGCAGCGGAATCAATGGCATTCCACAACTGGAGCAGGTAATTCAAGTCCCATTGCAGCTCTTCAACCCCACGACCGATACCGGCGGTGCGGGCGATGATGCTCATGCCGGTTGGAATTTCCAGTTGCGCCATCACGTCGCGAAGTTCGTTGCGCTCTTCGCCTTCGATACGGCGCGATACGCCGCCGCCACGTGGATTGTTGGGCATCAAAACCAGATAGCGTCCTGCCAGGCTGATATAAGTGGTGAGTGCGGCGCCTTTATTGCCGCGCTCGTCCTTTTCCACCTGTACGATAATTTCCTGGCCTTCACGCAGTACATCCTGGATGCGTGCACGGGAGACATCGGCGACGTCATTCGCGAAGCAGGCTCGGGAGACTTCCTTGAACGGCAGGAAGCCGTGTCGGTCCATGCCGTAATCAATGAAGGCGGCTTCGAGACTGGGCTCGACGCGGGTGACGATGCCTTTGTAGATGTTGCTTTTGCGTTGTTCCTTGGCGGCTGATTCAATATCGAGGTCTACGAGCTTTTGACCATCGACAATGGCGACACGGAGTTCCTCAGCCTGTGTCGCATTAAATAACATGCGTTTCATGATGTTTCATTCTCCCGCGCGCGATCAACACGGG
The DNA here is from genome assembly GCA_039918495.1 of Sulfuriferula sp. Lineage (GTDB taxonomy): Bacteria > Pseudomonadota > Gammaproteobacteria > Burkholderiales > Sulfuriferulaceae > Sulfuriferula. Next base: position 2,803 of record JBDSHM010000236.1, read on the forward strand.
ACAACCAACCGCCGCGCGGTTTGCGCGGTGTGAGGCACGAGTGATTTAGTCTGGAATTTCAGTCATTTGGATAACCAGGTTAGTCGGGCGTGGCGGTTTGTCGTTAGGGTAGATGAATCACTCATCTGCCGGAAATCTAAGGATGCGTTTCGCGCGCTTATGCTTTACCATCGCTACTTTTTAATGCCTCGTCCATGCGCCTCCGGGCGTCTCTGAACGGTTGTGGGTCTCTTGACATGGCGGCGCAAACAAAAGCAGGCGCGATGTGTCGGGACATGCATCCGGTGAGCGAAATTAACCGGCTAATTTTGCCTCTGGACTTTGGATATTCCGTCATTTGCCAGATAAATCCGGCCTGGAAAATGTCACAGATTGCGTCAGT
>JBDSHM010000237.1:0-2235 GCA_039918495.1 Sulfuriferula sp.
GCCCACGGGCGCACCGGCCGCAGGGGTCAGTGGCAGATTGCCCGCATACGCCGGCAGCAGGGTCTGAGTGATATAAAATGCAATCACCATGCGCGCGGTGAACCGCACCCACAAACGGTTTGAAGGCGTGGCTTGGCTGTCTTCCGGGTCGAAAACGGATTGCTGGTTATGCATTGTGCGCGTTGGTCGAACCCGAGATTTTTTTGTTTGCATGAGTGATCAGAATCCGTAAGCCAGCGATATATAGGGTGCAATGGGTGCAGCCTGAAAACCCTTGGGCGCATACACGGGCGCGGCCACGGCGACTTCGAATTGCCAGCCATGTTGCTGAGCCCGCATGCCGAGTGCCGTACCGGCCAATTTATCGCCTATGAGATATGCGGCGCTGGGACCCCATACGCGGCCAAAATCCAGATCGACGAACGCGGCCGTATTCCAGCCCGCTACCGTCGTCATTGGTGTGGCAAGTTCGTTGCGCACGTAATAGCCGCTTTCCGCCAGCAGTACGTTATCGCCATTGAAGCCGCGTACGGTGTAGCGGTTGCCGATGGCGATCTGGTCAATCGATAGCGTGGTATCGTGCGTTTGCTGCGCATGCAGGCTCAGTACGTACTGCACCGCCCTGCCACCTATATGCAGCGGCTGATTGTAGGCAGCGTTCAGAATCCATAACCTTGGACGCATGGTTAACCCACCTGCAGCGGCCGTCGCAAAATCATCCTGTGCCCCCATCCATGGCACACCGCGCCGATAACCCAGACTCAGGTCCAGACTGGCATGGCCGAATAGTTGCCGGTAGGTCACGCCCGCTTCCAGGTTGGTGGTGTGACTGCGCTGTACAATCAGCTCAACGTCATCCAGATAACTATGCGCGCTGCGGTTGGTTAATCCGACATACCATCCGGCTTTCGCGGAAGCGCTGCGCCAGGCGGTGTAATCCCATCTGAGTTCAGCGCTGTCGCTGCTGCCGCTGGACAGAAATTGCGTGGTGGTGCCCTGCACTTGCTGGGCGAAACGATTGTGGCTGGCGGATAGCGAAAAGGTGCTGTATCCCCAGGGGATGCTGTAATTCAAGGTGATGCTCTGGTTTCGATGGTTTGTCTCGATTTGCTGCGCGTTACTGCTCAGACTCAGGCTCAGGATGTCATTCAGACCCAAGGCATTATCGAGGGCCATATAGCCTGAAAATTGCGCGCGCCGCATGGCCTGATTGCCTGAGTTGTCCAGGACAAAGCCGCCGCGCAAACGGTCTTGCCAGTTGACTGCCCGGCGCTGAATAAGGATGACGCTGGTGTCTGGCTGTGTGCCAGGCTTGATACGGGTTGTCACCCACTGGCTGGGCAAGCGTTTCATCTGCTCGATGCCCTGTTCCAGATCGCGGATATTGAGGATATCGCCGCTGTTGACCGGCATGGCATTACGCCAGGTACCCCAGTTCTGATCCGGTGCGTCATCAGCACTCCCCGCCTGAACCATTTTCACCGCCTGGATGCGGCCCACATTGAGTTGAATTTCCAGCTTGCCGTTTTTCAGGTTTTGCGGGAGCAGGCTCACGCGCGTGGTTGCATACCCGGCCGCAATCAAATGCGTATCCAGAATTTCCACAATGCGACGCAGCCCTGCTACGCCGACACACTGATTCAGAAACGGTCGAGTTGCGTCGACCAGCCAGTAAAAGTGCTGTGCGTCCTTGCCGGCCAGGTCAATTTCATGAACAGGAAAGCACGGTGACTCGATGGGTAAAACATCGGAAATGACGGTGGGTGCTTCAGGTTGAAGGACATCAGACTTGGGTTGCAGACGCTGCTGCAACTCACGATTACTTTCTTCCTGACGGCGCAATCCTTCTTCACTCAGGCTGGCCGCAGACGGCGTCGCTGCCGCTGCCAACAGCAGGGGCTGAGCATCTGTTTCACCGGGAAATGAGCACGCCAGCAAACCTGCTACCAGCACATAGGTGGGTGCCTTTTTCAGGCAGACTAAAGTAAACAAAGGGCGCAATCCGGCTTAATCGGAAGCTGTAAAAGCGTGTCACGCCGGTAAATTTCAGCCAGATTTGCGCCAGGAAGTGCCAAGACGCTACGACTCATTTCCAGCCGTGCAAACGGCACTAATTTAGTGTGCAACACCTACCCCTGTTGAGATTGCGTTACGTTCGTTATTCATACGCGCACAACCGCGCGCCTTTAGAGTTCTACCTCATCAGGCGCATGAACGTGCAGCAGCGCGGGCAGA
>JBDSHM010000238.1:0-1508 GCA_039918495.1 Sulfuriferula sp.
GACAATTGCCTTGCTCCTGTCCATACTGGATGCCAGGATGGAATCGGCTACAGCCAAACTGGCCAATTCGCTCCAGGAGGCCAATGAGCAGCTGCAATATCAGGCAACCCATGACGCATTAACTGACCTGCCCAATCGCCGACTGTTTATCGATCATCTGCAACACGCCATCCATTCAGCGCGTCGGAACAATCGCTATTGCGGGGTGCTATTTCTCGATCTGGATGGATTCAAAACCGTCAACGATTCGCTCGGACATGCCGCTGGCGATGCTTTGCTCAAAGAAGTAACGCATCGCATCCGGACAACATTGCGGCAAGACGACATCGTCGCGCGGATGGGCGGCGATGAATTTGTCATTCTGATTGAAGATATCAAAGAACCGAACGATTTGGCCATGACCAGCCTGAAGCTATTGTCCAGCATCGGCAAGCCGTTTGACGTTGCCGGTGTCATTTTAGGCGTCACCTCCAGTATCGGCATCGCGATTTTTCCGCAGGATGGCGATTCTGTCGATGCGCTCATCGCAAATGCCGATGCGGCCATGTATGAAACCAAGCTGGGCGGGCGTAACAGCTACCGTTTCTTCAAACCATCCATGAATACCGATGCGTTACGGACTTTGCAAATCCAGAGCGCATTACGCGAAGCCATCGGCAGTCAGCAGCTCAGTCTCCATTTTCAGCCCAAATACACCGGTGTCGATAAACATTTGGTGGGTGCAGAAGTTTTGTTGCGCTGGGCGCATCCTGACTTTGGAAATATCTCGCCAGCCGAATTCATTCCCATCGCAGAAAGTTCCGGGCTCATCTCTCAAATTGGAAACTGGGTATTGGAGGCGGCATGCCGCCAATTGTGCGTATGGCAGGAAGAAAACAAGCTCCCCATCAAAATTGCCATTAATTTGTCCCCCCAGCAATTTCGCCAGCCAAATCTTGCGGAAGATATTCTGTGCCTGATATCGGGCTATGATCTGACACCTTCACTATTCATGTTTGAAATTACGGAAAGCGTGGTGATGGAAAACGCCGAGGCCAATGTCGCAACCCTACAAAAATTTCAACGCATGGGTTTTGAAGTGGCAATTGACGATTTTGGTACAGGTTATTCAAGCCTCAGTTACCTGCGTCAATTTCAGGTACAGCAACTCAAAATTGATATGTCTTTTGTCCAGGGTCTGGATAGTAGCGGGGATCAGGATCAAGCCATTGTCGCTGCAATCATTGCGCTTTCCCATGCCTTGAACATGGAAGTGGTTGCAGAGGGTGTGGAAACACCACTTCAATTGGCAATATTAAATGAGCTGGGTTGCAACCAGGTCCAGGGATATTTACTTGGCAGACCGGTACCTGCAGAACAGTTTGCGCAATTATTGGGTTCAAGTTTGGAAAGCGCTGCTGTCGTCAGATATACAGATATCTCATCTATCGGAGTATAGTATGCCCCGTTAGCCTAGGAAGCCAATAGCCTCTGGATCCTGGCGTGTGCATGAAAGCTAATCGTAGCTT
>JBDSHM010000239.1:0-6252 GCA_039918495.1 Sulfuriferula sp.
TTGCCGCCAGGCCAGCAGCGCCTGCCAGGCTGCCGCATCGACCAATCCGTCATAGAGCGGCCTGCCGCCAAGCCATGTATCCAGCTGACGCAATATTGCCAGCGAATCCGTATGCAAACTGCCATCCGCCAGACATAACACCAGCTCAGCGTGGGCTATCCCCAGCTCGAAAAAAGTCGCATCGTCGTCATGACTCAGGGCCACCAGTTCATGATCAATACCTTTGTAAGCCAGCGCCAGCCGCACACGCTGAGCAGGCATGGATGACCAGAAGTGGAGCAGCCGTATGGGTTCGGCGCGAACGGCTGCCAACACTACAATTGGCTCACGATGAAATCGTATTCCCTAGGGTCCACCGGCGTAATCGACAGGCGGTTGCCCTTTTGTAAAATACGCATGTTGGCGAGCGTCGGGGCAACACGGATTTCCTTGAGCGGCATCAGCCGGGTTTTTTTCACCAGCTGCACATCCACATTGAACCAGCGCGGCGTTTCCCGTGTGGCCTTGGGGTCGAAATACTTGTTCTTCGTATCGAACTGCGTCTCATCCGGATAAGCCAGACGGCTGACTTCGGCCAGTCCGGCGATACCCGGCTCCGCACAACTGGAATGATAGAACAAGACTTTGTCGCCTACCCGCATCTGATCGCGCATGAAATTGCGCGCCTGATAATTGCGGATTCCATACCAGGCCACCGTCTGCGCGGGCATCCCGGTCAGGTCGTCAATACTCACATCGGATGGTTCGGATTTCATTAACCAGTAACGCATGGCTTCCTCGGCTTATAATCAGTTCTTCGGATTTTTCCGATTTTACTGGAATTACACATGAACCCGCTCGAAGAAAAACTTATCCGCTGGTATCAGGAACCCGCCGTGCAGGCCCACAACTGGGAACCGCGCCTGTTCTGGAAGGAAATTGACGCGCGTCATCCTTTCGGCACGCTGAAAGTGGAACCGCGCGAGCTGGAGGTACTGTTTGCCACACTCATTGGCGAATCCTCGGAATATATGGGCGAGCTCAATGCCGAATCGCAGACACGCGGCGATTATATGCTGCGCGGCGATTTCCTGGCCGCCAACGCGCGTCGCCACGAACTGCCTCTGTTAACTCGCGTGTATGCCTGACACGGTCTATATTGATAGTCCTTCCTCGTTTTAAGGAGACTGCCATGACTAGCCTGGAGATGAAACTGAAAGACTGGTTCCTGCACCCGGCAATCCAGTACCACGACTGGGATCCGGCGCTGTTCTGGAAACCGCACGACGAACATGATCCGTTTGGCGAGCTGCGCGTCGATCCGCAAGAGCTTGAAGTCTATTTCGCGGCGCTGATCGGTGCCGAATCGGAGTGTTATGATGCGGTTAATCAAAATCATCAGGCGGCACAATTTTCGCCTTTGCCACGCGCGGTGTTCCTCACCGTAAGCGCCCACCGCAACGATGTTCCACTTTTCAGCCCGGCCCATACCTTGCATTAGGAAACTGCTTTTGAAACAACTCGATAACACCATGCTGGCCTCGCTTGCGCAACAGGCTCAACATTCACCCCGCAAGCGCGCCAACCACAATCTGCATGCCGATTTAAGCGACCCGATCCAGCGTCTGGCGATCGCCATGGAACCCGATACCTGCATCCGTCCTCATCGCCATCTGCAAACCTGGGAGCTGCTCACCGCACTGCGCGGACGCTTTGTTGTGCTGCATTTCGACGACAATGGCATGGTGATCGCGCGCGCCGTGCTGGGCGAAGAAACTCAGGTGCTTGAACACGGTACGGGCGTGTGGCACGGTGTGTTGTCGCTGGATGCCGGCGGGGTGATTTTCGAAGTGAAGCATGGGCCGTATCTGCCCATTACCGAAAACGATTACCTACCCGGCATTGACCTTGATGATGCGCAACTGAATGCCTGGTATGCCAAAGCGCAGGTGGGCGACAACCTCATGCGCGCTTGATAAGCGTGCCTACCCCTTCCTTGGTCAGGATTTCCAGCAGCAGTGCATGCTCGACCCGGCCATCGATGATGTGCGCGGATTCCACGCCACTATTGACTGCGTCCACCGCGTAGCCCACTTTGGGTATCATGCCAGCTGAAATCGTGCCATCCTCGATCAATGCGTCGATCTGTCTGGGTGTGAGGCCGGTAAGGAGCTTGCCTGCCTGGTCCAACACGCCGGCGGTATTGGTCAGGAACACCACCTTCTCTGCCTTGAGCACCCCAGCTAGTTTGCCGGCGGCCACGTCGGCGTTGATATTGTAGGCGTTGCCCTGGGAATCGGTGCCCAGCGGGGCGACCACCGGAATGAAATCACCCGAGTCGAGTAGCTGAATAATTTCCGGGTCAATGCTGGTGATTTCTCCCACCTGGCCGATGTCCAGCATTTTGCCCTGCTCTTCCTTGCTTTCCACCAGCATTTTCTTGGCGTGTATAAAGTTACCGTCCTTGCCGGTCAGGCCGACGGCTTTGCCTCCGTGCTTATTGATCAACGTGACAATATCCTGATTGACCAGACCACCCAGCACCATTTCCACCACATCCAGGGTCTCCTCGTCGGTAACGCGCATCCCCTGGATGAATTCGCTTTGTTTGCCGATGCGCTTCAACAATTCGCCAATCTGCGGCCCGGCCCCATGCACCACCACCGGGTTCATGCCCACCAACTTGAGCAAGACCACGTCCTTGGCGAAACTTTCCATGAGCTTGGGGTCGGTCATCGCATTGCCGCCGTATTTGATGACGATGGTCTTGTCGAAGAAGCGCTGGATGTAAGGCAGCGCCTCGGAAAGGATATTGGCCTTATCGCCCGGGGTGAATTTGCTGGTCGGCATGTTGGCTTGATTCGGAATGGTTTGGACTGGCTGAATTCTAACCGCACGGGGCAAAACAAAAAAGCGGCACCGCGTTTGAGACAATGAACGCATGCATTTAATCCGAAGCAGCAGCATGGTTGAACGCCACATTAAAAACCATGTCCTGTAAGATATTTCCTTGCCGTGCGACTCATGGCAAAGTGAATCGAAAGCGGGATTATCCCGGATGCGCTTTTGTATATTGTTTGGCCGGCAATTTCACGCCGCCCAGATGGTACACCTGTTCAATTATCACCCTGCACACCGGGACTGGAATCAAACTTTGGAGATCACCATGATGAATAGAAAAAATGCTTTGAACATTGCTGTGGGCGGGGCTTTTATTGCAGCCTGTGGCGTGGCTACCGTATCTAGTGCTGCGCAAAATCCGTTTGCCATGCAGACGCTGGAAAAAGGGTATATGACTGCCGATGCGCAGATGGCCAAAGATGGCAAGGCGATGGAAGGCAGCTGCGGTTCCACTAAAAAATCGGCAGATGCCAAGGAGAGCCCCAATAAAAAAGCCATGAGCGGCGAACACAGTCCCGATAAAAAAACCAATAAAGTCATGGAAGCCAAATGCGGCGGGGCTATGTAACCCGGCTTGCCATGCCAGTCCTCGCGCCAGCATGAGTCTGCATAATTTGCATGGCGCGGGATTGGGTTTGCGCCGCGAATTACTCGATACCCTGGAAACAGATGTGCCCGACGTCATCGATTTTTTTGAAGTCGCTCCGGAAAACTGGATCGATATGGGCGGCGCGGTGGGTCGCCGTTTGCGCCCGTTAACCGAACGCTATCCCTTCGTCTGCCACGGTCTGTCGCTGTCTTTGGGCGGCCCTTCTGCCTTGGACGAAAGCCTGTTGCGCAAAACCAGGGCTTTCATGGACGAGCATGGCATCGCCTTATTTACCGAGCATTTGTCGTATTGCAGCGATGATGGTCATTTATATGATCTGCTGCCTATTCCGTTTACCAGCGAGGCCGTGACTTATGTTGCAGCACGCATTCGCCGCGTCCAGGACATACTGGAGCGCCAAATTGCGATTGAAAATGCCTCTTTTTATGTGATGGCAGACATCGCCGAAATGAACGAAGCCAGCTTCATCAATGCCGTTCTGGAAGAGGCGGATTGCCTGCTGCATCTTGACGTCAACAACGTCTATGTCAACAGTATCAACCACCAATTCGATGCGCACGCATTCATCCGCGCCATGCCTGCCCGACGCGTGGTGTATATGCATACCGCAGGACATTACCAGCAAGCCGCCAACCTGCTCATCGATACCCATGGCGCGGATGTCATCGAGCCGGTATGGGCGCTGCTGGATGAGGCTTATCACCATGCCGGCGCTGTCCCTACGTTACTGGAACGAGATTTCAACATCCCGCCCTTGGAACAGCTTGCCACCGAAATCGCGCGTATCGCTGCCTTGCAACATGGTCACCCACGTCCGCATGCACGGCCTCAAAATGACTGAATTACCGGCATTTCAGCGTTATCAGCTTACCTTCACCGCACATCTACGCGACCCGGCGGCTCATCCGCGCCCGCGCGCAATCGAAGCTCGGCGCATGGCGGTGTATCGTGAACTGATCTATAACAACGTGGAAAACGCACTGCTCGCCTGCTTCCCGGTGCTGTACAAGGTATTGGGCAAGCGTAAATGGCGCAAACTGGTGTGCGGGTTTTTTGCGCAGCATCGCAGCCAGTCACCTTATTTCCGCCAGATACCCGACGAGTTTATCCAGTTTTTGGAGCATGAGTGGACACCAACCGCTGACTACCCGCCGTTTATACAGGAATTGGCTCATTACGAATGGATCGAGCTGGTACTGTCAGTATCCACGCACGAAGTGAATCCTGGCACGCTTGATGCCCATACTGATCTACTGGAGCAACGCCCCATACTCAACCCGGTGCTGGCTTTACTTGATTATATCTACCCAGTGCACCGCATCGGGCCAAAATTCAAGCCTGTCGAAAAGCCCGCACAGACTACCCGGCTGCTGGTATTGCGCGATTCCACTGATCGGATACGCTTTATTGTACTGAATCCGGTCAGCGCGCGTCTGGTCAGCCTCCTTGCCACGGGCGAACTCAGCGGTCGGGCTGCACTCCTTCATCTTGCCGAGGAAATACAACATCCGGCAGCTGAAAACATGGTGGAATTCGGGCTGGATATCCTGCTGAATTTGCATGCCGAACAAGCGATTCTTGGTACCCACTGAGTTCATTTCCATCTGTTTAACAGATACGGCTCATTGCACTGCCCTCCAAAAAGACAGTGTGCTTTCTGCCCCCTGCCAAGTTCCCGTACAATCACGGCTTTAGCCACGACTGTTTAACACACGTCTCAGCTCATGGACGACTCACCGGAAAACACCAAAGCTCACGATAGTGCGGAAGACAACCTGGGTCAGGTCGTCTCGCTGCTGCGCAAGCACCATCTGGTAGAGAACCTGGTGCACAAGCAGGATATGCCGCGTCAGGATCTGATCGAGAGTTTGGTACACAAACAGCATCTGGCCGAACTGCATGCGCTACTGGACGACATGCACCCGGCCGACGTGGCACGGGTGCTGGAGGCGCTGCCGCGCGACGATCGCTTGCTGGTGTGGGAATTGGTCCGCGTCGAGCACGACGGCGAAATTCTGCTTGAAGTCTCCGATGCCGTGCGCGAATCGCTCATCAAGAGCATGGACAGCAACGAGTTGCTGGCGGCTGCCGAAACGCTGGACACAGACGAGATCGCCGACCTGGCGCCAGATCTGCCGCAGGATGTCATTCAGGAGTTGCTGGAATCCCTTGATGCACAAAAACGCGCGCGTCTGCAATCCACACTCTCCTACCCGGAAGACAGAGTGGGCGCGCTGATGGACTATGACATGGTCACCATCCGCGCCGATGTAACGTTGGAAGTCGCGCTGCGCTATCTGCGCCGACTGAAGGAATTGCCGGATCATACTGACAAGTTGTTCGTGGTGGATCGTGACGGCGCAGTATGCGGCGTCATGCCGCTGCAACGCTTGCTGCTGCAAAATCCGGACGCCAATGTGGCTGACGTCATGGCGGACGAAGTGGTGACCTTTCATCCCGAGGACGAAGCCACGGATGCCGCCCAGGCGTTCGAGCGCTACGATCTGGTATCCGCACCCGTGGTGGACGCGCGCAACCGGTTGGTCGGGCGACTTACCATTGATGCGGTGGTGGACTACATCCGCCAGGAATCCGACAGCGATCTGTTGTCCATTGCCGGTTTGCGCGAAGAGGAGGATATCTTTTCCAGCGTATGGAAATCCGTACAAAACCGTTGGGCGTGGCTCGCCATCAATCTGGTAACTGCATTCATCGCCTCGCGCGTAATTGGAATGTTCGACAATACCATTGAAAAGCTGGTG
>JBDSHM010000240.1:0-1949 GCA_039918495.1 Sulfuriferula sp.
GAACCTGCCTATGCAGTCGAAGTAGCGCGGGCGATTTCCGAAGGCGATTTTTCACGTGAAATCACCGTCGCGCACGGCGACAACACAAGCCTGCTGTCGGTCATGAACAGCATGCGCGAGCATCTGACCGTCACCATTGGCGACATCCGCCAGTCCACCGAAACCATCGCCGTCGCCTCGCGTCAGATAGCCTCCGGCAACGCCGACCTGTCTGGGCGTACTGAATCGCAGGCAAGCTCCCTGGAAGAGACCGCCAGCTCCATGGAAGAGCTGACCAGCACCGTCAAGCAGAACGCCGAGAACGCCCGTCAGGCCAACCAACTGGTGGTATCCGCGTCCGACGTCGCCGTCAAAGGCGGCAAAGTGGTTGGTCAGGTAGTACACACCATGTCCTCCATCAAAGACAGCTCACGCAAAATTGCCGACATCATCAGCGTCATCGACGGCATCGCCTTCCAGACCAACATCCTGGCGCTGAACGCAGCCGTTGAAGCAGCGCGTGCCGGCGAACAGGGTAGAGGCTTTGCCGTGGTCGCAGCCGAAGTTCGCAACCTCGCCCAGCGCAGTGCGGGCGCCGCCAAGGAAATCAAATCATTGATCGAAGACTCCGTCGACAAAGTCGACGTAGGCGGCAAACTGGTAGACGAAGCCGGCAAGACCATGGAAGAAATCGTCAACTCCGTCAAACGCGTGACCGACATCATGAGCGAGATTGCCGCAGCCAGCCAGGAACAAAGCTCCGGTATCGAACAAGTCAATCAGGCCGTAGGCCAGATGGACGAAGCGACCCAACAGAACGCCGCCTTGGTGGAAGAAGCGGCGGCAGCAGCTGAGAGCCTGCAAGACCAGGCAGCCAAACTGGCGCAGGCCGTGAGCGTGTTCAAACTGAGCGCAGGCAACCAGCCGGCACGTCCGGTTCAACGCGATAGCGCCACCCTGCATCACCCAGCCCAAAGCAAACCGAAAGCGGCATCGGTCAGAATGGTGGCCAAGCCGAAAAAACTGGCCGTGGGCGGTGGCAGCAGCGAGGACTGGGAAGAGTTTTGATAGCAGAGCTGGACAGGGAGCCACCAAGTCTGCGAATAGAGATTGGTCAGGAATAACGAATCACTATTGATGTTAAGTATCAACGTGAATTTTATCTATAACTTTGTGGCGTGAATTTGTTTTGTAAATAAAATAGAGGAGTCAAAAAATGAAGATTAGCAATCTAAAAATAGGCACGCGCTTGAGTTTGGGTTTCGTTCTGATACTGACGCTAATGATTATCGTGGCTGCCTTCAGCATCAATCGTTTTCTGCTCATGAGCGAGCATATCGATAAGACTGTCAATGACCGTTATCCAAAAACCGTGCAGGTTAACCACGTAGAAGCTGAACTGAACATCATTGCGCGGTCGATGCGCAATGTTTTGATCATGAACGATGAGCAGCAGATCAGGAAAGAGCTGGGCAGGATTGATAAGTCGCGCAAGGTAATTGTCGAGACGCTTGATCAGCTGGATAAAAGTATCACCAGTGAGCAAGGCAGGGAATTTTTAGGCAAGGTGACGGACGCCCGGTCCCAATATGTAGGCAGCCAGGAACGGTTTATGAAACTGGTTGAGAGCAATCAGAAAGAGGAAGCCAAAACATTGTTGCTAGGCGAATTGCGCACGCAGCAGCTAGCTTATTTCAGTGCCTTGGACAAGCTGCTGGAGTATCAAGGTGAGTTGATGCATACATCCGGTAAAGACGCAGAGGCTGCTGCTTATACAGCACGTATCATGGTTTTCCTGCTGGCCAGTTTAGCACTGCTACTAGGCGGATTAGCGGCATGGTCGATCACCCGCTCGATCACCCGTCCGATCAATCGTGCGGTAAAAATTGCGCAAACGGTTGCAGGTGGCGATTTGACCAGCCAAATCGAAGTGACCTCGAAGGACGAGACCGGCCAACTGCTGCAAGCAC
>JBDSHM010000241.1:0-3174 GCA_039918495.1 Sulfuriferula sp.
TGCCCGAAGCCAGGAAGGAAGCGAAGATGGTATTGATGAGCAGAGACAGTTGCGCGATGGATACGCCAAACAGCGCTGGTCCCATCAGCTTGAGGATACGCCATACCCCTTCGTCATGTAGCTCAAGCCGAAAGCGGGGCAGCAAACCCAATTTCTTGAGGAAGGGTAGTTGGAACAATAACTGCAGGATGCCCCCCAGAATCACCCCCCACGCCAGCGCCATGGCGGGAATAGCCAGATGCGGGGCCAGCCACAGGGCTGCGGCGATGGTTGAAATATTGAGCAGAACCGGTGTGAACGCGGGAACCGAAAACCGGCTGTAAGTATTCAATATGCCACCCGCCAGCGAGACCAGCGAGATCAGTAGAATGTAGGGAAAAATGATGCGCAGCATGGAAACCGTAATGGCGAACTTTTCCGGCTCGGCAGAGAATCCCGGTGCGCTGATGTAGACGATTGCGGGAGCTGCGAGGACACCGATCAGCGTGACAACCAGCAAGGCCAGAAACAGGATTGTGGCGACATGATCGACTAGGCGTTGCGTATCTTCGTGACCGCGACGATTTTTATATTCGGCCAGGATCGGTACGAATGCCTGCGAAAAAGCCCCTTCCGCAAACAGGCGTCGCAACAGGTTGGGAATTTTAAAAGCGACAACATAGGCGTCCGTATAAATTCCTGCACCAAAGGCGCGGGCAATGACCACATCGCGTACAAAGCCGAAGATGCGTGACAACAGGGTCATGCTGCTGATTTTGGCGAGAGATCTAAACAGGTTCATGGATTCGGCTTGGGGTGTGAAACAGCCGCAATGGTATAGGGGGCAAGGCGAAAATCCAAATGTTGACGGTAGATTAATGGCTGATATTTTAGTCGCTTATCGTTTTTGCCATGAAAAATATTGCGGCCAGCACGCATTACCTGTAAGAATGAGCCCTCTTTCCCCACAACCAGACAGGAATTATCCCATGAACAAAGCTGAACTGATCGATGCCGTTGCCACAAAAACCGATAGCACCAAGGCTCAAACAGCTGCAATGCTGGATGCATTGATGGCCACTGTCCAGGAAGCTTTGACTAAAATGGATGCAGTACAATTGGTTGGTTTCGGAACATTTTCCGTCACTGAACGTGCAGGTCGCGAAGGCCGTAACCCGGCAACAGGCAAGACCATCACCATCCCTGCCAAGAAGGTAGTCAAATTCAAAGTGGGTAAGTCCATGGCGGATGCCGTGGCCAATTCCAAGGCCAAAGCCGCCAAGAGCTAAGGCGTTTGACGAAAGTCATCGGCATTCAGATCGATTTCACATGCTAAAAAATAAAACGCATGGAAAAACTGTTTAAAACAGCCATTATCTGGCTACTGCTGCTCTGCGCCCCCGTTCAAGGGTTCGCAGCGGTAGCCGTGATGTCTGGTCACCATTCCGGACACAGTATGTCCATGCATTCAGCAATGCCTGCCATGGCACATGCTGATTGCTGCGCCACCACCAGCAATCAGCATGATATTGCCGGATCATGCAGTTCCTGCCTGGATGTTTGTGTAAGTCTTGCTTTTGCGCCCCCCGTTTTTATGGTTTCGTCTGCTGCGGTTTACGCAAGCGAAGCCATTCCATTTCGTTCCCTGGTATTCCGCAGTTTCGTTTCGGCAACGCCGGAACGCCCCCCACAAGCCTCTTTCGCCTGATTAACGAGTGCAGTTTGCCTGCGCCTGTTCCGGCGCTTGCCGTGCATTCGGTATTGATTGTGCATCGCACTGGTTGCGAAGCACGGTTGTATTGACGTGACGAACGAGGATTTCCATGAATTCATTTACAGTATTTACGTGCGCGGCGCTATTGTTCGCAGCGCCATGCATCGCATTGGCGCAGAACGAAACCGCAGCCAATAGTTTGCCAGACCCAGCCGATATGCGGGTAATGGTGCCTGCACCGGATTATCACTCCCCATTGGATGATTACCGTGGCATCACTGAAGCGGTCGACTCACCGGCCAAAAACTGGCGTTCCGCCAACGATCACATCGGTAAAGAAGGCGGGATGGGTGGCATGGATATGTCAGGTGATACCGGTCAACACCAACATGGAGGCAAACCATGAACCTCGCTATATTGATGCCACGAACAATGCTGGGTGTGGCGCTGACGCTATCGCTAGGCGGTTGTGCGACTTTCTCCAGCGACGGGGGATTCGATTCGGTTTCGCAAATGGCCGAGGCGCGACTGGGTAAAACGGTCAAGCCAATCCGCAGTGGCGATGATGCCAAAGCGCTGGATGCCGCTATCAAAACGTTACTTGAAAAGCCGCTGACAGCCGATGATGCCGTACAAATAGCACTGCTCAATAATCGGGGCCTGCAGGCAGCTTATGCCGAACTGGGCATTGCGGAAGCCGATCTGGTTCAAGCCGGCCGTTTGCAAAATCCCCGTTTTGATTTCAAGCATGTCACCCAGGGTGCAGATACCATGATCGAGCGCACCTTCACGATGAGCCTGATCAATATCATCATGCTGCCGCAGGTCAATCGTCTGGAACATGAACGCTTTGCGGCAGTGAAGCTGCATGTGGCCAATCGGGTGCTGCAACTGGCTGCCGAGACGCGCAAAGCCTATTTCGAAGCGGTCGCCGCTCAACAAAGTACGCAATATGCCAAGCAGGTTAGTGCTGCGGCGCAGGCTGGCGCTGAGTTGGGGGCGCGCATGGCCCGGGTGGGTAACTGGAGCAAATTGGACCAGAACCGCGAGCAGGTGTTTTACGCCGATGCGACAACAGCGCTGGCGCGTGCCGAAAAAGCATCGGTAATGACTCGCGAAAAACTGATTCGTTTGATGGGCTTGTGGGGTGATCAGACACGGTTCCAATTGGCTGAACGCTTGCCCGATTTGCCAGCCAAGCCGCTGCAGATAAACGATGCCGAAGCATTCGCCATTCAGAATCGCCTTGATATTCAGGTGGCAAAACAGCAGACGGCCAGTCTGGCGACTTCGCTCGGCCTTACCCGCGCGACACGGTTTATCAACGTGCTGGACCTGGGCTATGTGCGTAATACCGATAGTGGGTTGCCGCGTGCAACGGGCTATGAACTCAGTCTGGAGATTCCCATCTTCGACTGGGGCAATGCGCGTATCGCCAAGGCCGAAGCCATCTATATGCAGTCGGTCAATTATCTTGCGGA
>JBDSHM010000242.1:0-2492 GCA_039918495.1 Sulfuriferula sp.
TGCGCAATCACCAGGGTGGTGCGTCCCTGCATCAGGGTTTCCAGTGCTGCTTGAACATGTCGCTCGGACTGGGTATCGAGTGCCGAAGTGGCCTCGTCGAGGATCAGCACCGGCGCATCTTTCAGCAGTGCGCGCGCGATGGCGATACGCTGGCGCTGACCGCCGGACAGCTTGACGCCGTTCTCGCCGACCATGGTTTGCAGACCGTGCGGCTGCTCGCGGATGAATTCCATCGCGTGGGCGGCTTCGGCGGCGCGCACAATCTCGGCTTCGCTTGCGTAGGCCTGAGCACCATAGGCGATATTGGCAGCTATCGTATCGTTGAACAGCACCACATCCTGCGATACCAATGCGATATTGGCACGCAGACTAGCCAGCGTGATATCGGTAATGGGGTGGCCGTCGAGCAGGATTTGGCCGGTTTCTGCTGTATAAAAGCGCGGAATCAGGTTGACCAGACTGGTCTTGCCGCTGCCGGATGCGCCGACCAGTGCCACCGTTTCACCGGGACGAATGGCAAGGTTGATATTGTTAAGCGCCGGGATGGGTTTGTCCGGGTAGGCCAGGGTAATGTGGCGGAATTCCAATGCGCCCCCGGCGCGGCCAATCACCTGGGTACCGGTGTCGGTTTCGGTGTCGCGGTCGATCAGCTCGAATACCACTTCCGCCGCGGCCAGGCCGCGCTGCAGTTGCTCGTTTACCCCGGTGAGCCGTTTGACCGGCCCGAAAATCATCAGCATGGCGATCATGTAAGAGACGAAGCCGCCCACCGTGAGTTCGCCGCGCTGTGCCTGCTGGGTGGCGATGTAGACCACCAGCGCCACGCCCAACGCAGCCACCAGCTGCACCACCGGACCGTTGGCAGCAGCAGCGGAAATACCTTTCATGAAATAGCGCCGGGCATTGTTCACGGCGGTGCCGAAACGCTGCAATTCGTAATCCTGGCCGCCGAATATTTTGACGACCTTGTGTGCGCCGACCGACTCTTCCACCACGTGGGTAATCTCCCCCAGATTTTGCTGGGCCTGACGATTGATATTGCGCAGTCGGCCACTTACCGTGCGGATAATGAAAATAGCGACTGGCGCGATCGCGATGATAATCAGCGTCAGTTTCCAGTTCAGCCACAATAACCAGGCCAACAGTCCGGTGATAATGAGGGTGTCGCGCACCAGCAGGGTTACCGCGCTGGTGGCCGATTGGGTGACCTGGGTGACGTTGAACACAATATGCGCGATCAGCGTACCGGTGGAGCTGTCGTCATAAAATCGCGTCGGCATGGCCACCAGCTTGCGGAACATGGCGGTGCGCAAATCCATCACCAGACGGCTGCCGACCCAGTTCATGCCGTACGTCGCAGCAAAATCGGCCAGTCCGCGCACCACAAACAGCGCGATCATCAGAAGCGGAATAAGCCGGATCATATCTGGATCCTTTTTGACGAAGCTGCCATCCAGCAAGGGTTTGAACAATGCAGGAATGGCCGGTTCGGCGGCTGCAGCCACGGCCATTGCCAGCAGCGCGCCGGCAAACATTTTCCAGTATGGACGGATGTGGCGTAGCAGACGCAAATACAGCGCCATGCCGTTATCAGGGGAGGGAGTCATAGGATCATTTTCAGTTTTCGTCCACCGGCGACGCTGAATCCTTCGCGTTCGTAGAATGCCAGCGTCCGGTCAAATTGCGGCAGCTGCGGCGTAGTCACTTCCAGCCGCTTCCATTGTCTGGTGTTCCCGAATGCCTTGGCAGCGTCGATGAGCTGCTGCCCGACATGCCGGGAACGTTGCTGCGGGCGCACATACAGTTCCGGGATGGTTCCGTAGGCCCCTTCCGCATAGAGCGCAAAGCTTTCACACAAGGTGGCAAAACCGACTTCGGCGCCGGCTTCGTCGCGCGCCACCAGCACGTGATATTTGCCTTGTTCGAGCAAAGTCGCGAGCAGGGTAGTGGTTTCGTCCAGCTTGAAATGGAACGCTTGGTTACCGGTGAGGCGCATAATTTCGTTCAGCAATTCGCCCACCATCGCCGCGATAACGGGCGCGTCGATGGTACGGGCAGGATCAATCCTGATGGATGCCGTCATTTGCCCTACTCCCCGAATACCTGCTGCGCCAAGCCCCATTTGGCGGCCAGCGTTTCGGTGGCATTCTGGATTTCCTCGGTGCGGGCCGGATGGTTGTAGAACATGCCGGCAAACCGGGCCAGTGCGTCGTCGTGACCGAACTGCTGGGCGATGGCATGAATCATCTCGCCAGCCTCGGTCCCCACTACTTCAGCACCCAGCAAGGCGCCGCTGTCCATATCGGCAATCAGGCGTACAAAACCGTCGCTGTCATCCTGTCCAAGCGCACGTGGATTGGTTTCGAATGCAGCGAAACCGACGGCGGGTTCCAGTTCGGCGTCTTCAGCGTCGTCTTCGTTCATGCCGATGCGGCCGAGTTCGACGGCTGAATAAACCAGTTCCGGCACAGCGCCCACATCCTGCTTGCGTG
>JBDSHM010000243.1:0-7150 GCA_039918495.1 Sulfuriferula sp.
GAGCGATGTCTGTTTCGACCCGGCGATGGTCACAATGGTATGAGCGGGATCGCCTTTGTGCAGGGATGCAGTCAATTGCGTCGGCGTCAGCACATGGCCTTCCACGGAAATAACCCCGGCGGCGTCGACCGTGACCAGCACTTTTGGCTGCGGCAAGGCGGCGGCCGTTGAGCTGCTCGCCAGGTTGGACGCGAGGCCGGTGGAGGGGATCATATGCAGGGTGATCATGATGAAAAAAATCAACAAAAAAAACATGATGTCGATCATCGGAATGATCTCGATGCGGGCTTTGCGCGGCTCGAAGTAACGCATCTCAGGCCTCGCCGATACGAACTGCGCGCGGCCCGGTTTCATGGACTCTGCCATGGTTATCGGGTTGCGCGTGGTAGTGAGGGTACATGCGATTGAGCAACATCACCTTCAAGGTTTCCAGCTGGTGCATGATGACGCGAACCCGGTTATTCAGACCATTGAAAAACATCAGGCCAAGAATCGCGATGAACAGCCCCGAGGCGGTTGCCAGCAAAGCCTCCGCCACGCCGCCAGTCACCTTGATGGGTGCGCTCCCCGGGTCGGATAACACTTGAAACGCATTGAACATGCCGATGATAGTGCCCAACAGTCCGAGTAGCGGCGCCAGGGTAACGATGGTGTCCAATATCCAGAGATAACGGTCAACGCGCGGCGCTTCACGCATGATGCCCTCTTCCATCTTGTCGGAAAGACGGTCGAAATGGTGATTGAGATCATGCTTGAGCACCGCATCCAGCACCCGCGCATGCGGAAGCTGGCTGCAATGCTTGCTGAGCTCGCGCAGCATGGGCATCTCGGCGCGCGTCACCGAATCCAGTTGCTGCATCACATGGTTGCCGGCCACCAGAACGCGTCTGAGATACCAGGCGCGTTCCAGCGCGATGGTCAGGGCCACCAGCAGTAGTACCGCCATCAGGTAGAGAATGCCGCCAGACGTGTTGGCGACGTGTTGAATAGTGTCCAGGTTCATTCTCTGAATACCTTTCTTTTACATGCTGACCGAGAGGCTCAGCTGATAGCTGCGCTCCGGAAGCGTAAAGTACATCGGGTTATTGTTGGCGTCGTAGGTGCCCAACGCATAGATGTCAGTTTTGTTGAACAGGTTGTTGATCTGAAATCCCAGCTTGGCTTCTTTTGCCCAGCCCGCGACATTTTTAAGCGTGTAACTGGAAGCGAAGTTGGCGACGGTGTAAGCGGCCAGCGGTATGGTTTCACCGGTATCCCCGAAGCGGGAGCCAACGTGTTTGGCGGTCAGGGATGCATAGAGCTGCCCCTGGTTGTAGATCACACCCGCTGCTGCGGTGGTTTTAGGTGTATTGGGCAGCCACTGGTTATTGGTATTGTCTTTCGCGCTGTTGAGGGAGTAATTGCCATACAGGCTGAATCCCTGTCCGACATAATAAGTTCCTTCCCCCTCCACGCCTTTGTAGGTGGCCCCGCCTGCATTCGAGAAAATCGTGCCATTACCACTCGGCGACGAGACGATCTTGTTCTTGAAATCGATCTGATAAATATCGGCAGACAAGGCGAGCCGTTTGCTTGCCCAGGTCGTACCGAGCTGGTAGTTCATCGTTTCTTCCGGCTTCAGCGAACCGAGATCCGGGTTGGTTTTATAGAATGAGTTGAGATTCGGCGCCTGGAAGCCCTTGGCAAGCTGCACATAGGCCGACCAGTTTTTCTCGATGGCATAGTGGGCGGTCAACGCAGGCAGGGCCTTGGTCCAGGTATGGTCGCCGCTGTATGGCTTCCCGGTTCCCTGATTGACTGACGCGTCAAGCGTGCGCCGGAAAGACACATATTTCAGGCCCGGCGTGATCGTCAGGTCGGGCGTCACTTTCCAGGCGTAATCGATATAGGGCTGGATGGTGGTCAGCGTGTCATTCATCAAGCGATCCGTTGCAGCGGAGGTCGGGGTGGCATTCAGCGCGCCGCCGTTTGTGAAATCGATCTCATACTGCGAGCGATTGTTGGTCTGATGATCGATCCATGCGCCCAAATGCAGATCGCCCGGTCCCATGATTCTGGAAAGACGTAGCAGGTCGCCGACGGAACGGTAGTTCATGGTCATTTTCTGTCCCGGCACATTGTTGGTTCCGTAAACCGTGCCATTCGACTGGGCGCCCCCCGGGTCAGCACCGTTGAAGCCATTGTGGTAATAGGCATAGGTGTAGAGCTTGTTGTTTACTGTCCAGCTGCCTTGCTGGGATTGCAGGCCGATGTATTCAAAATCGGAGGTGATATCGTCGTAGTTGTAGCCGGCAAAATCCTGACTGGTCGGATCATTGTTCAGACCGTAATTCTTTCCATGCAACGCCATATTCGCCAGCGTCGTCCCTAGAGGCACGTTCTGATGCAGCTTGTTCTGCATGCTCACGACGGTCAGCACGGTATTGTCGCCGACCGGTTTGATGAATTTCACGAACAGGTTGCCGCGCCGCAGGTGCGCATTCGTCAGATAGCCATCCGTCGCGAAATTCTTGTAGTCGATGAAGGCGCTGACGTCGCCGTATTTTTGCATGACGCCGGTATCGAATTCGGTACCGAACAGGCGCGTATTGAAACTCCCGAAAGCAGTATAAGGCGTGAAAGTCGTCGCCGACAGGGGGTCTTTCGAGGTGACGGCCATGGTGCCGCCAAAGGTTGCATTGCCGATATTGCTGGCATCGCCAGGGCCGCGATCGACGACGATGTTGCCGGTGTCCTGGGGCATGAAATAGGAGGTGGAATGCTGCGTGAAGTCGTTCGAATCGCCCCACGGGATGCCGTCGAAAGTGACGTTATATTGGCCGTTTGCAAAACCTCTCAGAAAGGGTCCGCCCGATTGCGACTCCATCATGCCGGGGCCATTGGGATCGACGCTCCATACGCTCGGCGCGATCTGCGCGATGTCTGTGTAATTGGAACCGGCAGACGCGTTTTCCTGAATGTAATGCTGGTTGATGACCGACTGGGGCTGGGTGGCGACCAGGGAACCCTGTGTAGGCGCCTGGTACGGCGCAGAGGCAGGATTGCTGGAACTGACAGCCGATGCATCTCCGGCACCGCTTTGTACCGTGCCAAGGTCAACGGCATCCTGAGCGAACGATGCGTTGGCACCGGCTACCAGCATCGTGCCAAAAACCAGTTTTACAAGAAGCTTGACGCGAAAATCGTGTTGCCTGTTCATTTGTATTACTCCCTTGGTCTGTGCGTTCGTGACAAATCGATCAATGATGTCGATGCAATGTACGCATCAAGACTTAGGAAGGCGTGAATGAATTGTGACGATTTTATTGCAGGAAAAATATGCGATCGCCGGGATCGGTATCGCAGTCCTGCAAAGGCGCGAGTCCCCCGGTCATCGGCATTCGTATCCATGCATTTAACGCACCGCCAGGCCAAAAATAACGCAGGCACTCAGGCCATGGCTGTTTGGCCGATTCGAAAGCCTTACCTGGGCCGATTCGCGTTGCGCGATGGTTTTTACAATGGCGAGTCCGATACCGCTTCCTTCCATGTCCTGACCTGCCACACGAAAAAAGCGATCGAATACACGGGGCAGCAGGGCCGTGGGGATGCCCGGGCCGCTATCGAGGATTTCTACTGACACATATTGACCTGATACATTCACGCTGACGTCTACCTTCCCCTTTTCCGGCGTATAGCGAATCGCGTTATCGATCAGATTGCCTATCAGTATGCGCAAGTCTTCAGGGGTTCCCGTAATCGTTGCAGCATCGTCATGCACCATGCCGAGATCGATGCCGCGATGTTCGGCCAGCGGTATGAAGTCTGCTATGCAGGATTTAACAAGGCTATTCAAAGCTATCTCGCTGTGTACGATGGGTTTGTTTTGAGCTTCGTAACGGGCGATTTTGAGCAGCTGGCCGATCAGATGCGATGCCCGCTGCGACCCGCGCCTCATTTCGCCAATGCGGATATCGAGATCATCGAGCGAGAGATTGCGCGACAGATTCTCGATCTGTAACTGCAATGCGGCCAGCGGGGTTCGCAATTCGTGTGCGGCATCCGACAAAAATTGGCGTTGCATTTCGAGTGTTTCACCGAGGCGCGCAATGAGGTCATTCATGGCCCGTATGAGCGGTGCAATTTCTTCCGGAACATTTTCAGTGGGAAGCGGTGCGTGGCTTGCTGCGTCCCGGTGAATGGCGGCTTCGGTGACTGTCTCAAGCGGCTTCAGCAGACGACTGACCACAATACCGACCAGTAGCCAGGACAGCGGAATCAATACCGCAACCGGGAATAACACGCGCATGGCGGAATGGGTTGCTATTTCCAGCCGAACATCTTCGCCTTGTGAAACCTGTACAGTACGGTGCGGGTGGATCATTGTGTACACCCGCCATTCCGTATGATGAGACGAGGCATCCGAAAAACCTGAAGTCGTCATTTTGGGGAGCTCAAAACCGGGCCGGGATGACATGACAGGCGCATTTTGCAGCCATACCTGAATGACAAAATCCCGCTCTTTTTCCTTTGCGTTTTCTTTGCGGAACTGAGCTTGCATGGCAGGTAGCTGAGAGCCCTCGTCAACGCTACGGGCGATCTGGCTCAGTTGGTGATCGAGTAATCCGTTGGCGTCCTGTAGCGCGAGATAGAAAGAAATGCCGCCCGCCAGCATGCCGACCACCGTCAAAAGACCCGCCAGCCAGAATATGAGCTGTTTTTTGAGCGATTTCATGACGGATGTTTTACGACCATCCAGCCTATGCCTCTTACGTTACGGATGATTTCGTTGTCGAATTTTTTACGCAGGTAATGAATGAGCACATCGACGGCGTTGCTTCCTATCTCTTCGCTTGGCGGGTAGAGCCGTTCCTCAATCTGGTCACGGGAGAGTATGGTCCCCGGCCTGTCGGCCAACGCGTGCAGTAAAGCAAACTCGCGTGCTGGTAACAGCAGGGTTTTCCCCCGATAGCATGTTTCATGAGTTGCCAGATTCAGCGTGATTTCGCCGTTTCCGACACAGGAAGTGGCCAGATTGTCATTACGCCGCAGGATTGCGCGGATTCTCGCCATGAATTCTTTTAAGCCGAACGGTTTGACGAGATAATCGTCGGCCCCTAAATCCAGCCCCGTCACACGGTCATCGATTTCATCGCGTGCCGTGATGATGAGTAAGGGCGTGGAATCACCCTTTAAGCGCATCGTCCGCAGCAGTTCAAACCCGGATTTGTATGGCAATCCCAGATCAAGCAGAATCAGTTGGTAATGACCCAACTCAATGGCCGTTTCTCCTTTCAGCCCGTCGCGAACCCAGTCGCCCGATATGCCGACATCTTTTAATGCGCGGACCAGACTCTGGCCGATCATCGGATCGTCTTCGATAAGCAGGATTTGCATGTTGGGCCAACGTCTGATTTTCTACTGCAAAATGACACGAATTTTTTTTGAAAAATGCGATTGCTGCCGGTCGGTATGCTGAAACGGATTCAGTCGGGATAGGGTAGTCCGAACCGGGATCAGGCTCGGCTTTCTGAAGGCCATCCCGTCATGCAGGGTGATATTTTATGTGGCCAAAGTGTCAAAACGATGATGAATTACTTGCGGGAAGCTGACAATATCGCCGCGCCTGTCCTGATATTGGTCAGGCCAAGGTCCGCGTTAACAGGACGCTATTGCCAATGAGGTTTGGGTGGAAGGGAGATGAAAACCGCTGTCAAACTTTCATAGGTAAAATCACCATCTGCATCCCTTGCAGATGGAGGCGGCGTTGCAGTACGTCGGCAGTCTGGTTGTGAAGCAGACGGGTTCCCCAGTTGTCATGCACGAATATCAGTTTGCTGGCGAAGAATACGCAGTTTGAATAATCCGCATGGGTCTGCTGCGCGAGCCGGGTAAGCTCCTGAGCCACATCGCTGCCGTAGGCCAGTCTGGCTTCGGCTGCCAGATCGTGATGGTGGCAGAAGTTGACAAAATACTGGAGATTTTCGCCGACTTCATCACGCAGATGTTCGAGCGCGCCTGAGCCGCCATAGCTTTGGGTGTCCACCTCGCCGACGCTTAGGAAAATGAAATTCTTGAAATGATCCGGGAATAACCGCTGTATCCAGAGCAGGCTGTGCATGCCGCTGCCGCGGCTTTTTCCCACTAACAACACGGCGGTGGCCAGGGTTGAGTCGAGTGTCGGCGGCGTCGGTACCGGTGCCATCCCTTGTGCGGCAAATAAATTATCTACCTGCTTGAGCTGGGCGCGAGTTTCATCATAGTGACGGCGTACCAGCAAGCCTGCACCAATAACCATGCTGGTGATGAGAACCGTCATCCAGCCGCCCTGGCTGAATTTTTCGACGATTAGCACGATCAATATACCGCCGGTGACCGCGAGTCCGGTGCCGGATAAGATCAGGCGCCATATCCATTTTTGTTCCACGCCGCGATTGCGCCACCAGTAGATGCACATGCCGGCCATCGACAACGAAAAGGTCAGAAACACATTGATCCCATACAACACAACCAGCAGTGTGACGCTGCCGTGCGTCAACAGCAAAACGCCGATTGCCGCTACGGCCATCAGCATCACGCCATTGCGCGTCACCAGTCGGCTCGACAGGTAGCTGAACTGGTGCGGTACCCAGCGATCTGCGGCCATATTGGCCAGCACTGCGGGTCCACCGAGAAAGCCGGTGTTGGCGGCAACAAACAGCAGCCCGGCTTCCAGCGCAAGGACGACCGGCAACAACCAGTGCGCCCAGTCGATGCCGCCCAGTGTCCAGCTACGCAGAATTTCCTTGAATACCACGGCATTAAGGGTTTCCCCCGGTACGTGTTGCACATTCCAGAGCAGATACAGCATGATGATGCCGCTGGCGGTGAAAGCCAGCGATACGGCCAGATAGAACATGGTCCACTTGCCGGTGCGGGCACGCGGTTCGGCCAGGGTGTTGACGTTATTGGAAACGGCCTCCAGTCCGGTGTAGGTACCGCCGCCGGTAGAGTAGGCCAATAGCAGATGAGAGATGATAAACATCCAGCCCATTTGGGCACTTAAGTTGAATGTCTCGGTGGTGGTGTCATGCAGCAGGGTGGGCAGACGGTCGCTGTGGAACAGAATGCCGTACACAATCAGTACCAGATGGATGACGACAAAACCGAGAAAAATGGGCAGCAGAAACTT
>JBDSHM010000244.1:0-1918 GCA_039918495.1 Sulfuriferula sp.
CACTGCTCAGCAAGCCGTTGACTGAAGATAAACAGGGTTCCGATATTCGCAACCTGCTCAAGAAACTCGAAATGCCGTTGCTGCGGCTGGCCTTACTGGATAATAAATTTCTGGAATCAGATGCGCATCCTGCGCGTCATACGGTCAATCTGTTTGAACGCTACTATGTAGCCGCCGACGATGCCGGTAAAATTTTTGACCTGAAATTACTCAATCTCATGCATCAACTGGCCGATCGGGTAATAGAAAATTTCGAAGCCAGCCCTGCCGTTTTTGACGAGGTGAATGTGATATTGGCGAACCTGCTCAAACCTGTCGAAAACATCAGACAAAAAAATGTGCGCAGGATCCAGTTAATCAGCGAAGGCGGCGAAAAAATTTATCAGGTCCGGGATCAGGTTGAACAGGAGATATGTTCGCACTACGGTGGCAAAAAGGTGCCGAAAATCATTCTGGTTCTGCTCGATACAGGGTGGCGCCATTATCTTCAATTGACGTCCCTGCGCGAGGGGTCGGACTGCGCGGAACACCAGCGCGCGCTGTCGCTGCTGGACGACCTGCTCGAATTATTGGTACAGGGAATTGCCGACACAGAAAGCAACTCAAAAAGAATCCTGTCACTCACTGCCTATGTTTCCGAAAAATTGAAAGACACCTTGTTTGACGAAGCTGCTGTAGAAGAAATCACACAAAATTTGTTGATGCACCTGCACGGGAAAACGCCGATAGAATTCCAATTCTATGCAGACCAGCTGGATACAGCAGACAAACAGCATCAGGAAAACACTGAAACCCACTCGTTACGCAAAGGCGACTGGCTAAGCTTGGAGCAACAGGGTGTTTCGGTACCTCACCAACTGATCTGGTCCAATATTTCACAGACCCGATTTGTTTTTACCAATCGCTCCGCAACCAAAAAGCGTCAATTTGAACAACACGATCTTGCGCTTGCGATAATAAACGGTTCGGCAACCAAGATACCCTCACTCGATACCCCATTCATGGAGCGGACCGCACACAAAGTGATGCTCGATGCCTACGAACGAATTTATCATCAGGCGATGCATGATCCGGAAACCGGTTTGCTTAATCGCAAAGGCCTGATGAACCAGATTGAGAAAACCATCACTACCGGCATCGTGGAGAATCAGCGGGATATCCTATGTCTGATGATGTTCGACCAACTCAAGGCCATCTATCAAAGTTGTGATCAGTCCGAAGCTGAGGCCTCGCTGTTAGTCATGGTGGCATCCTTGAGCAAGGAGCTCCAGCCCGGCGACCTGTTTTCACGTTTGGGCGAAGATACATTTGCCGTCATGTTCAGAGGGCGCACTCAGGACGACGCATACACGGCAGCGCAAAACATGATCTCCAGGATCAAGGAACATCGCATCACCTGCCAGAACAAAAGCTTTGTGCTGGGAGTGAGTGCCGGCATTGCAGAACTGACCGCAGACATAGATTCCCCCTCCACGCTGATGAGAAATGCCGGATCAGCCTGCGTAGCCGCCAAATCAATGGGATCAAACACAGCTCAGCGCTATGAAACCAGCAGTTCGCAAATCCAGTCCGATCAGGCACTGTTCGAATGGGCCGGCATTATAGACAAAGCGCTGGATGAGGATTTGCTGTATCTGCGTTGCCAGAAAATTCATCCCGTCGTTTCCGGGAATGGCGCACTACCCCACTATGAGATTCTGCTGGGCCTGGACGAGAGTCTGGGTATACAACCATTTGACTTCATTCGTGCCGCTGAACGCTGGAAGCGCAGCCCCGATCTCGATCTCTGGGTATTGCGCAACAGCTTTAAATGGATCAGGGAAAATGCCGCGCAACTCGGCTCCCTGAACGGTTTCTCGATCAATCTGTCGGGGTTGTCACTGGTTAACGATAACGTACTCAATTTCATCCGCGAAGC
>JBDSHM010000245.1:0-12252 GCA_039918495.1 Sulfuriferula sp.
ATGCGGGCGCAATATCCGTGGGCTACGTGCCATTACGCTTGCCGTTCGCGGTGAAAAATCTTTTTGAGCAATGGCTGGAAGTTCATTTTCCCGACCGAAAGGAAAAAGTTTTAAACCGTATTCGAGCGATGCGTGGCGGAAAATTGAATGACTCGAATTTCGGCTCGCGCATGTGCGGTGAAGGGATTTTCGCCGAGCAAATGAATCAGATCTTTACCGTCGCCCGCCGGACAGCGTTTCGCCGCCCAGAACCATTTTCAGGCCGTTGTAGTCAGGCGGGTTGTGGCTGCCGGTGACCATCACGGCGGAATGCGTGCCGAGTTCATAAGCCGCGAAATACGTCATCGGTGTGGCGACCATACCCAGATCGATCACGTTGATACCCGCTTTCTGAATGCCGCGCGCCAGTGCGCCAGCCAGATCCGGGCCGGACAACCGCCCGTCGCGGCCGATGCAGATGGCGGTCTGACTGCGTGCGACGGCCTCCGAGCCAATCGCGTGACCGATGGCTTCGACGATCTCCGGCGTGAGTGTCCTGCCGACAATGCCGCGAATATCGTAAGCCTTGAAAATTTCTTTTGGAAACGTGTTCATGGGAACTCCTGATAACAAAATAAGAAAAACATGCGGCTAAATTCAATATGGTTATATCTCAGTCTATTCTACCTGCATGACATTCCCGTCATTGACCTGCCTCAAAAAAACCCAGGGTGCGTTGGGGCATCCACTTCGCGGTCCCGGGAAAAGGCCCTTCGAGAAATCCGACATGACCGCCTTGATCCGGGAAATCCAGCGTCACCGCAGCGGAGACTTCATCCGGCCCGGGCAAAGCCGTACCGGGCATGAACGGGTCATTCCGCGCATTGATCAGCAAGGTGGGCACACGCACATGAATCAGCCCCGGTTTGCTGGAGGCACGCAACCAGTAATCATCTGCGCTTTTGTAGCCATGCAGTGGCGCCGTCACCAAATCATCGAAGGCATATAAAGATGAAACTGCCCTGACCTGCTTGCGCGCATACAAAGCCGGATAGGTGTCGAGTTTCTGCATGGCCTTTTGCTTGAGCGTGTACAGAAATCTCGCCGTGTAGGTAAAACGATTAAAGCCATTGTCCAGGCTATGGCCGGCAACGGTCAGATCAAGCGGCGCCGAGATCGCTGCTGCGCGACGGATCACGCCCATGGCATTTTCGCCTTCTTCACCGAGCCATTTGAGTAGCGCATTTCCGCCCAGCGACACGCCTGCGGCATACAGCGCAGCATGGCCGTTTTTCAGCTGCAAGCGTTCGAGAACATAACCGATCTCGGTACTGTCCCCCGCAAAATACGCACGCGGCAGGCGATTCGGTTCGCCCGAGCAGCCGCGAAAATGGACCACGACACCACGCCAGCCGCGCTGTCTGACAGCATTCATCAAGGCCAGCGCATAATAACCGCGCGAGTTGCCTTCCAGTCCATGAAACAACACCACCAGCGGCGCGTCCGTATCCGCATCGAGCCAGTCAAGGTCAAGAAAGTCACCATCCGGCAGCTCCCAGCGCTCGCGCCGGTAGTCCAGATGCGGCACCGGTGCAAAAAAATAGGGATAAATGGTTTGTAGATCGCCGCCCGGCAGCCAGGCGGGTGCCCGATATTCGCTTACGTGATACGGCATGGTGTGTGTTCCTGCGGCCTGCATCAATGCAATGTGGGTACCTTGCCGGGCGGTGCGACATGCGGCGCAGGCGTGCCATGATGCGCCACCAGGGACCAGCCGCCATCCCCCAGATGATACACATTGGTGGCAATGACATGCCCTTGTTGCGACGTGTTTCCCGTCACGGTTAAATGCTCTTCGACCAGATGCACTACTTGCGTTGTGCTGGCGTATTCACGCAGCACATTAACCGCTACCTTGACACCGCTGCCACCGACAAAAATCCGTTTCCAACTCATGCGTATCGCATCGACACCCAACAATATCGGGCCGGTTGGATGAATGCAGCTGATCTCGGGTGCTTCCGACCAGACCGCCATCATGGCCTCCAGATCGGCATCTTCAAAGGCTTGATAAAAAGCAATTTCGGCGAGTTCTACACTTGTGTACATGGTTTCCTGAGCATTTGAATAAATGGATGATGCATCGCATGGGCTAACGACTTTTCTGCAACGATCTTAGCCGATTTGGCTAACGCCTGCATCCGTCAACGCCACACAGGCCGCGTATACCTACTCCGCAGGGCTTGTCCGCTCGCTGATGCAGCGCGGTCTCAGCCCATATGAGTCCGTGTATAATCAGCAATTTGGATTGCTGCATTTCTTCCTCGACATGACTTTATATACTGCCCGGTTTTTCAGCCTGTCCCAAACGATTCGATGATCACCCGCCTGATTCAGCGTGTATTCGGCAAAAAAACCGCTGCCGCCAAAAAATCCCGCCTGCAAAAAATCCCGTTCGCTCAGCATGGACTGGCCCGCGAACGCATCCTGCCCTGCGCGCTGAAAGTCACCGATACCTTGCAACAGGGCGGCTTTACTGCATTCATCGTCGGCGGCGCGGTACGCGATCTGCTGCTTGGCAAAACGCCAAAGGATTTTGACGTTGCCACCAACGCCACCCCGGAACAGGTGCATGCGCTGTTCCGGCGCTCACGCATTATCGGACGACGTTTCCGGCTGGTACATGTCATGTGCGGGGCGGACACCATCGAAGTCTCCACGTTTCGCTCCAACGGATTGGTAACGGAAGACGCTGATGATCGCGCTACCGATGCAACCGGCCGTATTGTGCGCGATAACGTATTCGGCAATCAGGAGGACGATGCCGAGCGCCGTGATTTCACTATCAATGCCCTGTATTACGATCCTTCCAGTCAGGAAATCTGGGACTATCGCGGCGGTGTTGCCGATATCGAACGCAAGACCCTGCGCATGATCGGTGATCCCGCCACCCGCTATCGCGAAGATCCGATACGCATGCTGCGTGCGGCACGTTTTGCCGCCAAACTGGAGTTCAAGATTGACGAGGCCACACGCGCACCGGTCGCGGAACTCGCCGATCTGCTGGAAAATGTGCCGCCGTCACGCCTGTTCGACGAGATGCTCAAGCTATTGTTGTCCGGTCACGCCTTGCGTGGCGTCCACCAGTTGCGTGCCGAAGGATTGCACCGTGGCATGCTGCCGTTACTGGATGCCATTCTGGAACAGCCCGAGGGCGAACGCTTTATCACGGCTGCACTGCACAATACCGATTTGCGCGTGCAGGCCGGCAAACCGGTCTCCCCTGCTTTCCTGTTTGCCACCCTGCTCTGGCATGAGTTGCAAAGCGATTTCAAATTGCGCATGGCTGCGGATGTCAAACCCGCGCCGGCACTATTTGAAGCAATGGATGCCGTACTCGACCGCCAGCGCGAACGCCTGGCAGTACCGCGCCGCCTGGATGGCATGATGAAAGAAATCTGGAGCATGCAGCCGCGTTTCGAGCAACGCTCCGGCAGTCGCCCCTATCGGCTGTTGCCGCACCCGCGCTTTCGCGCCGGTTATGATTTCCTGCTGCTGCGCGCGCAAAGTGGCGAAGTGGCACAGGAACTGGGCGACTGGTGGACCAGCTTTCAGGATGCGTCGGAAGATACCCGCGCCGCCATGCTCCTGCCCGAGACTCAGGACGCACTCAAGAAACGTCGCCGCAGGCGCAGCAAAAAACCTGCAGCCGCCGGAGAACCGGCTAGCCAGGCATGAACACTTGTACGACCACCCTGTTGCCGGCTCGCGCATTTGTTGCGCTGGGCAGTAACCTGGCCGACCCTGCCGGGCAAGTTCTGGCCGCACTCGACGCCATTGCTGCCTTGCCCGGCACGCGCCTGCTGGCGCGCTCATCGCTCTACCTGAATGCAGCAGTCGGTTATGCCGATCAGCCCGACTTCATCAATGCCGTGGCGCTGCTTGAAACCACCCTCACGCCACAGCAGTTGCTCGACGCCCTGCTCAATATCGAACATGCGTTCGGGCGTGAACGTACTTTTCGCAATGCGCCGCGCGTCATCGATCTGGATGTATTGAGTTATGCTGCGCTGCAATGCCACGATGCCGGACTGACGCTACCACACCCACGCATGCATGAGCGCGCCTTCGTGCTGGTACCCTTGCTGGAAATTGCACCGGATATGATGATCCCCGGCCTGCAGCCCGCCGCATCCTATCTGCCCGGCGTCAGCGGACATGGCCTCACGCGAGTTGCCGATAACTGGGTCAGTCAGACCAAGACTACTAAAAAAAGCCAATGAAAAATGCTGGAAAAATATCGTTTTATTGCCGTTGAAGGCCCGATCGGTGCGGGCAAAACCAGCCTCGCACGGCGCATAGCGGCATATTTGCACGCGGACACATTGCTGGAAGGCGCAAGCGAAAATCCGTTTCTGCCGCGCTTTTATCAGGATCCGAAACGTCATGCACTGGCCACACAGCTGTTTTTTCTGTTCCAGCGCAGCGCACAGGTACAGGACCTCCAGCAATCCGATCTGTTTCGCCACAATACGGTCGCCGACTTTTTGCTGGACAAGGATTTGCTGTTTGCACGGCTGAATCTGGATGACGACGAATTCCGCCTGTATCAAAAAATCTATGATGAACTGCAGCCCAAGGCACCGGTGCCCGACCTGGTCATTTATCTGCAAGCCCGGCCGGACATTTTGCAAGCGCGCGTACTCGGACGCGGCATCGATTACGAACGCAACATTTCGACCGATTACCTGCGTCGTCTGGCCGAAAGCTATACGCACTATTTCTACAATTACACAGCGGCGCCGCTGTTCACCGTCAATTGCGAGCACCTCAATTTTGTACAAAACGATGCCGATTTCGCATTGCTTATGCAGCAAATCGAGGGCATGCGCGGTAATCGCGAATTTTTCAACCGGGCGGTATAAAATCGCAGCATGAAAACAACCCTGACCACTTTGCAGCAACGCGCAGCCCAGGGCGAAAAACTCGCCATGCTGACCTGTTATGACGCCACGTTTGCCACGCTGCTGGAAACTGCCGACGTGGATATTCTGCTGGTCGGCGATTCACTTGGCATGGTGTTGCAGGGGCAAAGCTCGACCCTGCCGGTGAGCCTGCAGGACATGGCTTATCATACTGCTGCCGTGGCGCGCGGCGCGACACACAGCTTCATCATTACCGATCTGCCATTCGGCAGCTATCAGGCCAGTCCCGCTCAGGCATTGCAATCCGCAGCCGCATTGATGGCGGCAGGCGCACATTGCGTCAAACTTGAAGGCGGCGCAGTGATGGCGGAAACCATTGCATTTCTCACTGCGCGCGGCATTCCGGTGTGTGCGCACATCGGCCTGCTTCCGCAATCGGTCAATGCATTGGGCGGCTACAAAGTACAGGGGAAAACAGACGCGGCAGCGCAACAGTTGCTGGCCGATGCGCAGACACTCGAGCAGGCCGGCGCGTGCATGGTGTTGATGGAGGCCGTGCCGGCAATGCTTGCCAAATCCATCACCGAAATCCTGCATGTCCCCACCATCGGCATCGGTGCAGGGCCGGATTGTTCGGGCCAGGTACTGGTTCTGCACGATATGCTCGGCATCTCTCCCGGGAAAGCACCGCGCTTTGTGAAAAATTTCATGGCAGGCGCAGACAGCATTCAGGCTGCCGTAAGCACCTATGTTGCAGCGGTCAGGAATGGCCAGTTTCCAGGCGCTGAGCATAGTTTTTGACGGCTTGAAAGTAGCGTGAAAGTCACTATGATTTCCGCATAAGCAAATTTCGTTTTCAATCCCATGCAAATCATTCACTCCATTGCTGACATGCACCGCTGGCGCGCCGAACAGGCCGATGTGGCCATCGTACCCACGATGGGCAACCTGCATGAAGGACACCTCTCGCTGGTACGTCAGGCACGCAAGCATGCTGACCGCGTGATCGTCAGTATCTTTGTAAATCCGCTGCAATTCGGTGTAAATGAGGACTTTTCACGTTACCCGCGCACGCTGACCCGCGATTGCGAGCAGTTGCGCGAACTGGATACCGATGTCGTTTTTGCCCCTGCTGCCGATACGCTGTTCCCGCATCCGCAAAGCTATCATGTTGAACCGCCAGCGCTGGCCAATGAATTGTGCGGCGCATTTCGCCCCGGACATTTCCACGGTGTGGCAACCATCGTATTGAAACTGTTCAATATCATGCAGCCGCAGGTAGCACTGTTCGGACAAAAAGATTATCAGCAATTGGCGATTATTCGCGGCATGGTCGCGGATCTGAATGTCCCGGTGGATATCGTGGCAGGCCCGACCATCCGCGCTACAGATGGGTTGGCGCTGTCGTCCCGCAATGGTTTCCTGAGTGCATCGGAACGCGCCGAAGCGCCGCGCCTGTATCAGACGCTCAGCGCACTGCGTGATCGGCTGGCCGCCGGAGAGCGCGATTTTGCAGCGCTGGAACTGGCAGCCAGCGCCACGCTCGCGGTGCATGGCTGGCGCGTGGATTACATCGCCATTCGCCGCCCGGATCTCACCATGCCCGCGCCCGGCGACACCGCTTTGGTGATACTGGGCGCCGGACATTTGGGCAGCACCCGACTGATCGACAATATCGAAGTCGAGAGCATGGAAACTTTATAGTTTATAATGGCCGCCTAATATTCGTTCCCTGAACGAGGGCAAGACCATGCAAAGAACCATGCAAAGAACCATGCTGAAATCCAAGTTGCACCGGGTGCGCGTCACCCAATCCGAACTTCACTATGAAGGCTCGTGCGCGATCGATGAAACCCTGCTGGAGGCCGCCGATATCCGCGAATACCAGCAAATTGACATCTACAACGTGACCAATGGCGAACGATTCACGACCTATGCCATTCGCGCCGAACGCGATTCCGGCACCATTTCCGTCAATGGCGCCGCTGCCCACAAAGCCAAACCGGGCGACCTGCTGATAATCGCCACCTATGCCAGTTATAGTGAAATCGAACTGCAGGCATTTGCACCGCAACTGGTCTACGTGGATGCCCTGAATCAAATCGTTGCCAGCCGCAGCCGTATCCCGGTGCAGACCGCACAGGCCTGAAAACCGGCCCTTTCCTTGCCTCATCTGGCTAGCCAAAGTATACTAAGCGCTTGTAGAACTTAGATATTTTCTGCGCGTCAATCCCGCCACCCACTGTTTTTAGTTCGTTACGCCTAGTTACAGTCCTGGCACACGGGCCCTCCGGCCTATCGGTGCATCTTAAGTGCCGTCCAAGGAAACAGCATGACCATATATCCATCCTGACATGGTTTGCGTTTCAGGATTGCCTCAGGTCAAACCGATATATTCGGGTTCAGCAACCAGATTTCCCCGTCTCGCAGATAAGCTGCCAACTGCTTCCAAATGCCGCTGATGCTTTTCATGTCGCTACTGACGCATCGCACGGGAGAGAAAAAATGGAGACCAATATATGCTAACAGAATCACTTTCACCCACCCTGCCCACGTCGACCGGTGTAGTACTGGCAACTGATCTCGACGGTACGCTGCTTGCCGGTCCGTTACCCTCCCGGCGCCATTTGCATGGCCTGTTCAACGGCAACATGCCCGGATCGAAACTCATTTTCGTGACTGGCCGGGGTCTTG
This sequence comes from Sulfuriferula sp., assembly GCA_039918495.1. Lineage (GTDB taxonomy): Bacteria > Pseudomonadota > Gammaproteobacteria > Burkholderiales > Sulfuriferulaceae > Sulfuriferula. The sequence continues at coordinate 7,599 of JBDSHM010000245.1, forward strand.
AGTCAATATTGCCCGTACTGAATGATCCGACTGTACCGCGCCCCGATTACATTATTGCCGATGTCGGCGCAACCGTCGTTCATGGCGACAGCCTGCTACCCGTCACGCCGCTGTTGCAGGAAATTGCTGCCACTTGGCCAGGTACCCAGAAAGTGCTCGATGCACTGGCTCCGTTCACCTACCTTGAACGCCAGAGTGTCCCACAGGAGCGGCGCTGTTCGTTCTATGTGCGCGAGGGACTGATAGACGATGAACTGCGCCGCGTCGTGGACGAATTGGGTTGCGAACTTCTGTTCTCCGCACAACGCTATCTTGACGTACTGCCTAAAGGCGTAGGGAAAGGCGCCACACTGGCTCGGCTGTGCAAGCACCTCCAGCTGGATCTCGAGTCAGTCGTCACCGCCGGCGATACGCTAAACGACTTGTCGATGTTCACGGCCGGTTTTCAGGGCATCGTCGTGGGCGGTGCAGAGCCGGCCCTGGCTGAAGCCGTACGCCATCTCACCCGAACTCATATTGCCGTAGGCGAGGGTTGTGCGGGAATCCTTGAAGGCCTTGCACATCACCAGTTGCTGGGTGGTGAAACGCCCGCCAACGCCGACAGTCTGGGTGAATCGGAACTGGTCATGGTGTACCACCGCCTGCCTTTTGACGAGAGCCCTGAGGGTAAATGGCGACGCCCGAAAAGTCCGAACGGCATCATCCCGACATTGCTCAACTTTTTTGCCGGCGGCACTACCGGTTCGTGGGTTGCCTGGTCGCAACAATCCTCGCGCGAGCCCAAAGACTTTAATACGCGTGTCGCAATCGATGAAAAAAAATATCCGAATCTGCACGCAGCACGCATTCCGTTAACTGCACACGACGTCGATCTCTTTTACAAAAAATTTTCCAAAGAAGCGTTCTGGCCGATCATTTTTTCGTTTCCGGACAAGGCTGAATTCCTGCAGGCCCACTGGGAACATTACCTTAAAATCAATGAAATTTTTGCGCGCCAAACGGCAGCTGAGGCGGCCGAAGGCGCGCTGGTCTGGATCCATGATTACAACTTATGGATGGTGCCGGCATTCCTGCGCGGGTTGCGCCCAGATCTGAAAATTGCATTTTTCCACCATACTGCTTTTCCGCCATCAGACGTGTTCAACATCATTCCATGGCGGCGCGAGATTGTCGGCAGCCTGCTGCAATGCGATTACATCGGATTCCATATTCCGCGCTATGTAGAAAATTTTGTCGATGCGGTACGCAGCTATGCTCCCACCGAGATTATCGATACCTCTCCATGTGCACCCCGATTCCTCACCTATGGCTGCGCGCTCGGTGTGGATACCGCAACAGCCGCTATCGAGGTCGCTGGCCGGCGCGTCCGGCTGGGTGCCCATCCGGTCGGCATCGATTGCGATCAGATCGACCGCCTGCTGCAGAAAGACTCGGTGCGCCGCAAAATCGACAGCATTCGCGCTGAATTGGGAGGGCGTTACGCCATCCTGTCGCTCGAACGCCTCGACTATGTGAAGGGTTCGCTTGAAAAACTGCTGGCGTTCGAAACCCTGCTTGAGAAACACCCGGAACTGATTGGTAAAGTCGTGTTGTTGAATTTTGTCACTCCAGCGGCGCCGGGGATGGAAATATACAAATCACTGCGCGTTAAGGTCGATCAGATGGTAGGACGGATCAATGGCCGATTTTCAACCATAGACTGGACGCCGGTCAGATATTTTTATCGTTCGCTCCCCTATGAAGACGTGCTTGCCTATTACGCGGTTGCCGATGTCGCATGGATTACGCCATTGCGAGATGGCCTCAATCTGGTGGCCAAAGAGTACGTGGCGACCCAGGGCAGTGTCGGTGGCAATGGCGCACTTGTTTTATCGGAATTTGCCGGCGCCGCAGTCGAGTTGCACGGCGCCCTGTTGACCAACCCATACGATGCGGCCAGCATGGAGCAAGCACTTCATCTGGCGCTTACACTGGCAGCCGATGATCGCGCTTATCGCATGTCTCGGCTATCCGCAGTGGTACGCGCAAACGATGTGCGCTCGTGGGGCGACGGTTTCCTGCGCGCAGTGCGCGCCGATGATACGAAACGCAGCATCGCTCAGCAGCCACATTAAAATCGGCCCTTGTTTTGATACTGAACGGACAGGCTGACGGCGACAGCGTTAAAATGGGGCAGGTTCCATCGGTCATATCAAACATAATTTTAATATTAAGGGGGATGATCATGCTGAAGCGCCGCTTTGTCTGCAGCATACTTACCGTATCGGTTGCGCTTGTATCTGCATCTGCTCAGGCTTTCGATTTGGGTGGAATGATCAACAGCGAACAACTGCGCAATCTCGGTCAATCCTTGCCGCAAAACCAGGACAATGCCGCTGCTTCTTCCACTGGCTTGGCCAGCTTCAGCAACAAGGATCAGGTCACCAGTCTGAAACAGGCGCTCACCCAAGGCGCAGAAACTGCAGTACGCGAACTGGCGAAACAAAACGGCTATCTTGGCAATGACAAGGTACGCATCCCGTTGCCGGAAAATCTGCAAAAAATCGCCAGCCTGATGCAAACAGTGGGTATGGGAAAATACGCCGACGATTTGATTACCTCCATGAATCGCGCCGCTGAAGCCGCTGTGCCTGAAGCCCAAAAACTGCTGGTCGGCGCTGTCAAGACCATGAGCGTGGATGATGCCAAAAACATCCTGACTGGCGGTAATGAAGCTGCCACCCAATACTTCCGCAAGAAAACCGAAACGGCGCTGACCGGCAAATTCAAGCCTATCGTCGAGAAATCCATGGAGAAAGTGCAGCTTGCCCGGCAATACGATCAGTTTGCTGCAAAAGGGGCCGCATTAGGTCTGGTGGACCAACGCGATGCCAAAATGGATGACTACGTTACCCGCAAGGCCTTGGACGGTTTGTTCGTGATGATGGCCGAGCAGGAAAAAGCCATCCGCGCGAATCCGTTGGAGGCCACAGGCGCACTGGCAAAGCAAGTTTTTTCAGCCATCAGGAACTGATCCTTACCACGCACTCCTGAAGCGAATGATCTCTTGATGCAGTCCGGAAATCAGCCGTGGCTCGACTTAACATGGCACGTTATCATTTCAGATGACGGTCAAGTCGGCCTGCTGCACTCGATAGACGCTTTCTATTCGCTACGCCAGTCCGCGCATTCTCTGATCCTGAAGACTGCCATACATGAGCGCATATTGACGCGTAAATTCGGCTCCGAGGAAAAATATCTGCGCGGAGTAATAAACCCATAACAACAAGGCGATCATCGCACCGGCAGCACCGAAGCTGGAAGCCACCCCGCTGTTACCCAAATACAAGCCGATTCCGTATTTTCCCAAGCTGAATAATAATGCCGTGAATACTGCGCCGATCCAGACATCACGCCACGACAGGGGCGCATCGGGAAGCATTTTGTAAATGACGGCAAACAGAATGGCAATAATTCCAAACGAAAAGATCATGGAAACAGCGGATAAAATGAGCAGCGAGCCACTCCACATATTTCCCACATAGCGTTCGAGCATGGCGATGGCGGCACTGAACACCAGCGAAATAAGCAGCAGGAATGCAAGTACCAAAACCAGGCTGAAAGACAGGAAACGGGCCCGAAGCAGCGTAAAAAAAGCCGAATGACCAGGCCTCACTATGCCCCATATTTCATCCAGGCTACTTTTCAATTCAGCAAATACGCTACTCGCACCAATCACCAGTAGCACAATGGCGCTGATCGTAGCCATCAACCCTGATACAGGATTACGCGCTGCGGCCAGCAAAGCCTGGATCGCCTGAGCGCCATTCGGTCCCACCAGACCTTGTATCTGTCCGATGATCTCACCCTGCGCAGCTTGCTCGCCAAAAAAATAGCCGGCAACGGCAATCGCCAACATCAGGATAGGGGTCATGGAAAATAATGTGTAAAAAGCCAATGCAGCCCCTTTACTAGCAGCACGATGGTCTATCCATGCCTTGAATGATTCAAGCATAATTTTCTTCATCTGATCCCGCCCCGATTGTAAAAATTGGCCTGCATGATAATCACATAGGCAGAGAACAAAGGGGAAATTTCTGCTAATTTCCGCTCTGATACGACAGCGTTATTTTATTGTATTCCACTCAATGGGCGGCAGACTGTGCGAAGTCGTACACTTTGGCAGATAACCTCTGCTTACCCGGAATTTCATGGATACGGTTTAATTTTACGCTACGTTCGCTAACGTACAGAGCCCAACAGCAATTGAATCTATTCTGCGATCAGGCAAGGCAATATCAGTGCATTGACTACCGGAAACAGCGTATCCGTAACAGGCTACATGGTCCCCTTCTGGATGTTGGCTGCTGATTGACTTACCGCAATTGTTATCAGACCTGATTTCAATTTTTTATGCATATCGGAAACTGCAGATTTTCCTATAACCGGAGGTAATAAAATCATGAAATATTCATTGCTGGCTACCGCACTTGTTGCCGTGTTTGCACTCAGTGCATGCGAAAAACAACCCGTTGTCGTTAATACACCACCCGCAGACGCACCTGCATCAACCGTGGTTGTGCCTGGTCCTGCTGGTCCTCAGGGGGCTCCTGGCAGCACCGGTGCTCAAGGTGATTCGGGCGCAACGGGCTCACAGGGCGCCACAGGTTATGAT
>JBDSHM010000246.1:0-3104 GCA_039918495.1 Sulfuriferula sp.
TGAATCCTATCAGCCAGACAGACCGCTTCATAGGCAGCGATTCACCCATTGCGCTTTGGTGAGCGCAGTGCGGGAGGCCAATAATGTCTCCAGCGTTTCCAGCCAGAACTGCACGGCATCACGGTAGCGCATATCGATGGGATGCAGGCCGAGTCTTAATAGCGGACTGGATAAGCTTTGCTGCAGCCGCAACCGGTTCCAGTGGCGCGAAGCCTGACGTCGCCATGCGCTGCGTGAACTCCACACCAGGGTGGGTGTATCCAGTCGCTGCCAGTCCGGCAGGCGGATGAGCCCGCGCAGATCGCTGGTATAGCGCAGCGGCAAGCCACGCAGGGCGGCCTGGGTACCCTTGCTCATCAACCAGGCTGGGGCGACAAAGCCACTCACTGGCCAGTGATAGCGGCGAAACAGTTCCAGCCCCTGTTCCAGACGTTGCCGGGCCTGGATTTCATCCAGGCTGTAGAACTCGCCTTCATGGGTATAGATACGGCGCATGAAAAAATTGATCGGGTTCAGCTGCAGCGGGCTGTCATCGTGATGGGAATAGCCGTGCAGTACAACTTCATCGCCCCGATCGATACGCTGCTCGATGGCATTTCTGAAATCCGGGAAACGGTCGAGATGAAATTGGTGATGGAAGTCGGGTACCACCAGCAAGGTCAAAGGGATGTTTCCCATGGTATCGACAGCTGCGACGAAATCCTGATAGAGCGGCCAGCTTGCTGGCGTTACGTCATGCAAAACCACATTCAAGGCACGGTCTGCTGCTTGATCAGGCACGGCGAATTTCCTGTATGTGTTGGTCCGCAGGATAGATTAATTCCTGATACTGCCTCAGTAACTGGGAAAATATCTTTTCCCAGCCATACAATTGCTCGATTCGTTGCCGGGCCAGGCGACCCATGCCAAGATAACCATTGGCGAACATATTGCGTACCGCTTCCGCAAGTGCCGGCGCAGAGACTGTTTCTGCCTGCAGCCCACATCCTGGTACTACCAGTTCGGCCACCGCACCCTTGCGGGTACCGATGACCGGAATGCCGCTGGCCATGGCCTCAAGTACCACCAACCCGAAAGTTTCGTTGTCGCCGGCATGGATCAATGCATCGCTGCTGGCCATGTAGCGGGCGATCCGATCAGCCGGTACATACTCGTGAATGACACTGACATTAGCCGGCACGCCACGCGGCATACCTGGGCCTATCAAGAGTAAATGATAATTTTTTCCCAACAACGCCATGGTCTTGAGCAGAATAGGAATGTTTTTTTCGCGGGCGGCGCGGCCGACAAAAATAAGCAGGAAAACATCATCCGCAATTCCCAGCGTGGATTTAAGCGATTCATCCTTATGGCGGGGATGGAATAAACTCGTATCGACACCCAGCGGCTGCAGCGCCACATTTTCCACGCCCAAATTTTGCAGTTTGTCGGCCATTACCTGGCTGGGTGCAAAAACGCGATCGAATTGCTTGTAAAGTTTGTATACATAATGATCCAGTGTCGCGTCTGTCCAGTGCCCTAGACGGGAGTTCACCAATCGCGGCAAATCGGAATGATAAAAACCGACTACGGGAATGCCCAGGCGCTGGCCGGCTTCCAATGAGGCCCACGCAGTGACATAGGGATCACCCACTTCGATGAGATCGGGGCGAAGCCGGGTCAGGGTATCAACCCAGTTTTTTTTGCGTAGCGGAAAGCGGTAACCGTGACCAAACGGGAGTAGCGGCGCCGCCACGTGGCGAATGTATCCAGCCTCAGAGCCATGCGGCCCGGGTACGACCAGGCTGTGTTGAACATATCCTGCCAAACCACGATGTTTGGCTTCGAGATAGGTTCTTACGCCGCCACTCACTGGGGTGTAAAACATGGTGACGTCAGCAATATGCATGGCTTGAGTTTACCCTCGCGATTTTACAGTTTATCCAGCGGCCGTCGATATTGCAGATGGCTACTTTTTAGCCCGATTGGAAAATGCTCGCGTCCTGGGCGGGTTTTAAATCGATGTGTAAACGGGTACACCCATCCAAAGGACGACAATCAGTAGCTAGGACACCATTTTCCCGAGTTTGATTACAAGCGTATGTCTGTTTGCGTACATTTTTGTCAGAAACCTTCATATCGCTGCAATGGGCGTGACATTTCACTACGCCATATTGATGATCCGAATACGTTATTTCGGTTTTTCAATCGAGGAGAGATAAAAATGAATCATCAGCATGTATTGAGCCGATCCACGCTCGTTTTGGCGATGGCAGCAGCCTTGTCCGGGAATGTGAGCATGGCCGACTCCTATCATGGTTTAACCCATGTGCCGAATGCCAATGAGAAAATTGCCGGCATGGCTGCGCCCAATATTCTGGCGCAAGAACTGATCGAATCTGTCGTGGCACAGGGTTCGATGCGCCTGGAGAATATCTCCGGCCTGACCAGCCATTATGGCTATGACAATGATGGAAGCATGCTGCCCCCAGCCGGCGCCCTGCAAAATCCGGGAAGTATCATTGAAGCGACCAAGACCGAGCCGGATAAAAATACCTACCTGAGATTGCGTAATCAGCATGGCGCAGATGGGCGCTACAATTATGGAACCCGGTTTTTGTTTCAGGGGCATGAATCCGGGACCAAGGGGGCAAATGGCCTTAAACAGGGCTATATCACACGTATTAATCTGGATGCGGACGGTGCTCACCGGGTGACTTTGCTGGCGACGACAGATCAGCACGGCAACGCGTTGCCTACCTTTGATGGCTCGACCTGGTATCCGTGGTCGCAGCAATTGCTGTTTACCGCCGAACTCAGCGGCAAGGGCGGTGTATGGCAAGCTACGCCGGACTACCCGTCGCGGGTCGAGGATATTTCCGGGGCACTGGGTCGTGGCGGATACGAAGGCATCCAAGCCGACTCGGACGGCAATCTGTGGATTGTGGAAGATGTCGGCGGCAAGAGTGGCAGCATCAATCGCCATGCCAAACAGCCGAACAGCTTCATATATCGTTTTATACCCGTGAATCCGCGCGACCTGACTCGTGGCGGAAAATTGCAGGCGCTGCAGGTGTCAGGCAGCCGCGGTCCGATTGTGTTTCATGTGGGCAACGTGGATGCCG
>JBDSHM010000247.1:0-2237 GCA_039918495.1 Sulfuriferula sp.
TTACTCTGGCGGGGTGCGGGTAATGGTGGACAAGCTATATGACCTCACCGCCGCACGCACCCGATATGCCAAATCACTCAGGCTTGCCATGAATGGACAGTCCAGCGCTTCCCGGTTGCTGGATGTGCTTCAGCCCTACCGAATCGATGAAGGCGGTTGCCCGGTCAGGATTGAATATCACAATGGGGATGCCAAGTGCGAACTCGCGCTGGGAGACAAATGGTGTGTTGCGCTGCACGATGGTTTGCTGGAAGGGCTGAATGGCTGGTTAAGTCGGGATAATGTTTTAGTCGAATTCTGAGTCGGCTTCCTTCCTATCCAAAACGGGTGGTTATCCCATCCGTTTTTATTTCATCAATAAATCAAATAGATAGGTTTTATGCATCCTTAATATGGCCAATATTTCAAAAATTAGTTGACGTGAAAGTAATAATATTAGAAAATACTTATAACGCTGATCTTCAGCTCTTTCCCAAGAGCTCAGTGTTGTCTCCTCCTCCTCCTTAATAAGAGGATTTCGCCCGGCAGCGATTACGCGCCGGGCATTTTTTTGTCCTGAATTTGCGAATAAACGAGGGGTGCCGAAGCGATAATGCCTTGGGCATCATGCTCGGATTGGCGACGCTGGTTTTCGGTCAGGCAGCCTGGGCTTCACCCGGATGCGCATGTTTGATCGCAAGATTGTATATATGCAATAAATCCTCTTCGCTTACGTCAATGTAGGACTGGATTTCGGAAAGGGCATAAACCAGATCGCTGTGGCGGATAAGATATTTTTCCGGCAGATGAAGATGGGATTCGACTTCTGCAACATGCGCTGCCTGTTTGGCGCGTAGCAAATGGTTAAAAATCACGGCTACGATGACCAGGGTGGAGGCATTCAGCAAGACCGGAAACAACACATATTCGAACCCCATGGCATGCACGGCCGGACCGCCCATGACGGCAAAAAATGCGGTCGCACCACCCGGCGGATGGATGCTGTGAAAATAATACATACAGATAATGGCGAGTCCCACAGCCAGCGGTGCGGCTACTGCTGTAGAGGGTATTAGCCAGGCACAGGCAATACCGACCACGGCTGAGATCGTATGCCCAACCAGCACGGCATAAGGCGTGGAAAAAGCGCTGTGAGGCACCGCAAAAAGCAGTACTGCGCTGGCACCCATTGAAGCAACCAATAGAATGGCATGATGTCCGGGCGCTAGCTGGCTGATCAGAATTGTTAAGGCAATCCCCAGGCCCCCACCCAGCCCGGAAATCCATTTTTCACGGTGACCCGGCAAGGGAAGTTGATATTGATTGGTGGTGCTGAATAGATTCAGTGTGCGTTTCATTAATGACCGGGCTTTTCTATCAAGATGCGAAATGAATTTTGCGCGATGCAGCAAATGACTTGTTCATATCAAAGGCTGCATTATTGATTTCTATGAGGTGGAGCCATGCGTGAGCCGATCCAGTAGAGAGAATGTGAATAGGACACACATCATGTTTTTTGTTACGGTGCATCCGGCTGTTGTTCAGGAGCTGCCTGGATAAAAGCCGGTTGCTTCATGCAATGGTGATAAATCGCATGGATGCGTGGATAAGCCGTAATGTCAGTTCCGGCGCGCGCTGCACTCCAGACTTGGGGTATCAGACAGCAATCGGCGACCGTAGGAGCCGAACCGAAACAGTAAGGCAAATCGCCGTGCGTTTCGAGCAGACGCTCCACGACTGTAAAACCTTGCTCTACCCAGTGGCGGTACCACGTATTTTTCTGCTCTTCAGTCACACCAAGGCTATTTTTAAGATATAGCTGCACCCGCAGATTGTTGAGTGGATGGATATCGCAGGCAATCACATTGGCCAGTTCGACCACCCGTGCGCGCTGCTGTGGATCAGCCGGAATCAATCGTGGCTCGGGATAACTGCTATCCAGATAATCGAGTATGGCCAGGGATTGCCCCAGACTAAAATCATCATCAATCAGCGCGGGGACGCCACCTGAAGGATTGCACTCAAGAAATGCCAATTGGTGTTGCTCGCCAGCACGCAGGTTGACGGCTTTATACTCACAGTCCACACCTTTGATGGCCAGTGCGATACGTACACGGAATGCAGTGGAGCTACTGAAAAAACTGAATAGTTGCATGGTATTTCTCATGTAGGGTGATCAGCATAGAAAATGTCCAATCGCCTGCCTGCGGGCGAATTGTTTATCTGTATGGGTATAAGACGATATTTTCCGGCTCAAT
>JBDSHM010000248.1:0-9375 GCA_039918495.1 Sulfuriferula sp.
GCACCACTCGCAAGAGGAAACACCTTCCTGTCTTATTTAAACCCTGAATGCCTAGCTATGGTTCTCATCCGCATCATGGTCACCGCCGTTTACACGTTGTCCGTTTGCCGGATCAAGGAATAAACGATTCCGGGTCGGGCCCATCTTGAAATCAAACACGTTGGACAGCGAACCGGCCTTTGCATCAGCCGAGTCATCACCGATACGGCCCAGATTCCAGTTGTCTTCGATGAAGCGCAGGATCGAGGATTGATCGGTAACCGAATGATCGACAAAGTTGGGTTTGGCGTACGGCGAGATCACCAGCAGCGGCTGGCGCGGGCCATAACCGCAGCGATCCTGATACGCTCCTTGGGCAGCCGTGCCGCAGCTTCCGGGACCGGTGAGTGCATCGTAGGTCGGGTCGTTTGACTGGGTGACGATAGGCGGCATGACGTGGTCGTACCAGCCATCGGAATCATCATAGGCAATGATCACCGCAGTATTCTTCCACTCCGGCAAACGCTGCAAGTGATTTAGGGTTTGAACCAGGAAAGTCTGTTCATCGAGCGGATCCGAGTAGCCTGCATGGCCATCTTGAACCATTTTCGCCTTCAGAAAGCTCACCGCTGGCATATGCTGTGATTCCGCCGCCGACCAGAAATCGGTCAGATCATATTGATGGTTGGCCTGGTCCTGCTTGCCGATCATCGCCACCGATGAAGGCGACACATGGTGAGGATTGGCCGTGGAGGTGTAATACTGGAACGGTTCGTGATGCGGGCTGTAATCGCTCACGCTTTTCCCGGCGATATTCTGGCTGGTTGCGCCGCACACCGGCTTGCCATTGCTCATTCCCGTGGGACGGAAGCCGCCCTGGAACCATCCCCAGGTCACGCCCTTGTTGTTCAGCAAGTCGCCCACGTTGGTACCACTCATCGCCAACACCGGCTTGGTATGGTTGGAACAATCGTCATAGGCCGGATCGGCATCGCTGATCACCGTGCCGTTGGCCGTCACCCCGGCGAGGTCGGTCGGCGTCACGCCATGCGTCTGCCCTGCGACCAGGTTCAGCGCACCGGGGGTGGAAGGCCCGTAAGTCGTGCTGAAAGAATTGTCACTCATCGCGAAATGCTGCGCGTAGTTCCACAGTGCAGTCACCGTGTTGCCGTCGTAATATCCCATCACCTGCGACGGATCGCAATTACCGTAATGGGCGCCGGTATTCTGCACGAATTTGTTCATCAGGCCGGCGTTCGCTGCTTCCTGCTCCTGGGTATAGCGGTGATCCATGTCGCACGTCATCGCCTGGCTGCGATCCAGCCTGAACGGTTTGACCGAATTAGGATTGTTGTGGATCAGTTCGGGCGTCAAACCGTTGATCGAAGGCGTCCCATGATTCGGCAGAAAAGCCGGCGATCCAGCCGGGTTGGCTGCATGCGGGTAAGTGGCAAAATAGTGATCGAAAGAAACGTTTTCCTGAAAAATCACCACCACGTGCTTGATCGGCGTAGCGGTCTGGTGATCGTCCGAAGCCGCTGCAAAGGGCATCACAGCTGTTTGAAACGCGGCGCATAAAGCAAGCGCAAGAACGGATTGGCGAGGCATGACAAAAAATTTCTGGCTGGAGGCCATGGTACTTCTCCCCTTCATTGAGTTTCAGAAAGGCCCGGTTTTTGAGCCTGCGGAGGTGCAGCGGCTCCAGTCTGCATGCCACATGCTGCGAGGTCATGAACGATAACTGACGCAATGCTTACGAATGCCTGTCACCGGCGGTTACTACGAAAATGGGCTGGATTTCCCTGGTCTGAAAAATTGCGTCGTGGTCATAACAAAAAACCGTACAACCTCGGCAATGGATCACCTCGCTGTCATTGCTTGGCGACCATTGCCGAGGTGTTCATCAATCAGCTTGGTTTGGCACAAACCCGTCTGGCCGGGAAAGACCATGTTTTTGCAGTATTTCGGTAAACTCGCTGCCGCGTAAAATGTTTGTCAATTCATCACGCGCCTTGAGTTGTTTGGCATTCCAGTTCCCCTTGAGCGCCACCACTTCACGCACGCCCACTTTCGTCCCCGGAAGTGGCTGAGGATTCGCCACCGTCCCGCCCAGCGGTACCAGGTCAAAGGTATCCGGGAAGGTCTGCTTGGTGAACAGGCCCAGGTGGTAAAGGAATACAGCAGCGTCAGCCTTGCCGTAGGCAACCGACCAGGGCTCGTCGCGATGATGGATGCGCGCACCTTCGAGCCATTTATCCTTGTCGTGGCTAGCACCGTTGAACAGCACATTGATCAGCCTTTCCGCAGTCCAGCCTTTCGGGGGATGCGGGTCAAGCCGGGCAATATTGTAAATCGCTTCGGCATAGGTATCGAATGCGCCCGGTTCCAGCTTGAAGTTCGGCGTAACGAGACGCACATTCTTGCGCCCCAGGTCCCACACGGTATGAATATTTTTTGGATTGCCATGCTTGACCAGGATCACCTCGCCGCGATCCTGATAGATCGGATAAGCAGGTCCGTCGGTTACGCCGGCTGCGACCAGTTTATCGATAACGCGCTTCGAAGCCACGGCAACAGACGGCATGCAGGTGGCGTAAAGATTACCAAACTGCACCACGCCGTTTTTCAACTGGGGGATCACAACCGGAGGGCTGGTGGTGTAAAAGGCGTTATGAAGGGGATCAGCCTGGAACTTGGCGAGATACTTCGGCCAGATGTCGTGCAGCGCCATGTGATAGTTGCCCTCGGTGGACAACACCACATCGCAGGTATCGATGGTGCCATGGAAATCCCATAGCGAGTCCGCGGTCGGGTCATCCAGATTCGGTTTTTTGATGCCCTGGTCCGTCGGCCACTGCAACAGCTTCGGGGTATCGACAACCGGGGTTCCTGTGATCGCTGGCATGGCCGCCAGTGTGGATGTGCTTGCCATGGCCGACAATGCGACGACAACAGCGCCTGCTATTCTCCTGATATTCATGCTTTTCCTTTTGTGAACGAAACTGTTTGGAATGAATGTACACAAGCAAGTACGGCAAACTCGCCGTCAGAATCATAGCCTATCCACTGGATGCGGATCCGCAATTTAAACCAGGAATTCGCAGTTGCCGATTATTTTTCGGGCCTGCACGGCGGCAATAAAAAATGGGCTGCAAATTATGCCTCGCCCATTTATTTGACCTTATTTACCGGAGTCCAACGCTGCTGAGTGATCCGTCATGACGTATGTTTTTTTACCCAGGAAACATAACGCTCCATCCAGTTCTGCAATAGCTTTCTACTGCCTTCACCAATGTCGCCCGCCTCGTCAAACAAACCTTCTCTGGCATGAATATAAGCCTCGGGTTGTCCCAACGTAGGCATGTCCAATGAGGCCAGAATATTGCGCAGATGCTGTTGAGCCATCGCCGTCCCATGCGGGCCGACTGAGGCACCCAATATCCCGGCAGGTTTTCCCGTCCATGCACTCTGGCCATACGGTCGTGAGGCATGATCGATAGCGTTTTTGAGAACGCCGGAGATGGAGCGGTTGTATTCGGGCGTGATGAACAGCACGCCTTGCGCAGCTGTGATTTCAGCCTTTAATCGTTTGACTGATTCGGCCTGGTTCGCATCGTCATCCTGATCGTAGAGCGGCAAATCGCTGATCTGCAATTGCTTGAACGAGAATTCCGGCGGCGCCAGTTTTGCCATGGCGCTTGCCAGTTTGCGATTGAATGAATCCTTGCGCAGGCTTCCGACGATAACGGCTATTTGATATTGGCTCATGATGATCTCCTTTGAAAATAATGAATGGATTTAAAACATCGTGCATGAAACACCAGCTCAATCACGCCATAGATAGGCATCCATAGCCATACCCCCATAGGCAAAATTCGGTCGATAACGCCGGGGGATATCAGCATTCGCGGCACCCAACGCCACGAACAGCGGCAGAAAATGCTCCTCGGATGGATGCGCATCCGCGCCATATCGTGCAGTGCGATATGCGAGCATTCCTGAAACATCCCGCGTGGCTAACTGTTCGGCAACCCAATCGGTAAACGCCTGCGCTTGCGGTACAGGCAGCTGATCTGCTTTCGCATGCCAATCCAGCCAGCCAAAGTTATGCGTAATCGCCCCGGACGCGACAATGAGCACACCCTCATCGCGCAACGGTGCAAGCGCATGTCCCAGTGCAACATGGGCCGCGACGCCACCATTGCGCAGTAGCGAGAGCTGCGTCACCGGCACATTCGCTTGCGGATACATTGCCGATAGTGGTGCCCATGCGCCGTGATCCAGCCCACGGTCGGGGTGGAGTTCCGCCGCCATGCCTGCAGCAGACAGCAAAGCCACGGCGCGCTCAGCCAGATGCGGTGCACCCGGCGCGGGGTATTGCATGCGGTAAAGCGCCGACGGAAAACCCGTGAAATCATGCAGGGTTTCCGGTGCCCCCGACAAACTGACCGTTGGTACACGTGCCTCCCAGTGCGCCGATATCACGAGTATCGCGACAGGGTCAGCCACCTGCTGGCCGATCTCGCGCCAGCAAGCCACCGCGTCCGGTGCATTCAGCAAGGCATCCGGTGCGCCGTGGGACACAAAAACAACAGGCATGCGGGACATGATGTACTCCCTTACTCCTTCACCGCCTCAACAGCGATGATGAGGTTGACGTCATCGGAAACATACGGCGCGTATTTGCCCATGTTGAAATCCGAGCGCTTGATTTTTGCCACGGCATTGGCGCCGATCGCATCCCGCTTCAGGATAGGATTCACCATCTCCTGAAACGAGGTAACAGTCAGCGTCACTGGCTTGGTCACGCCTTTTATCGTCAACTTACCCTCCACCGCTACCGGTTTGTCGCCTTCGAATTTCACCCCCGTCGATTTGAAAGTGATGGTCGGATATTCCGCCGTATCGAAGAAATCCTTGTCCTGGATGTGCTCGTTGAACAGCGGGAAACCAGTATTTACCGATTTGGTGTCAATGGTGAGATCCACCGAACCAGTTTTCGCTGCGCTATCCAGCACGATCTTGCCGCTGGTCTTGTCGAAACTGTGTATCTGGTTGGAGTAGCCGAAATGGTTGTACTCGAAACGCGGCGCAGTATGCGTGGTATCAATATTGAACGTGACCGGCGCAGCGAATGTAACGGTGCTAAGTGAAGCAAAAGCCAATGCAATAGCGAGTTTTTTCATGGTGATTCTCCTTGGTTAAAAATAGGTACAAGCAACTACTTCTTACCGGCGCCCGCAACAGCGGCCACCAGGTGGAACTTGATTTGTATGTCGTTGGCCACGGTGCCGAAGTCGGCCCACACGCCTTCTCCGATGCCATAGTCGGCGCGCTTCAGTACCAGACTGCCTGCGAACACGCCGTTGCTGCCTTGCGGCTGAAACGTGGCCACGGTTCGCTCATCGTGCGTCCTGCCCTTGATGCTCATCTTGCCTCCCACTTCGAAGCGATTGCTGCCCAGTGGCTTGATCGACGTGGTTACAAAACGCGCAACCGGGAACGCCTTGGCGTTGAACCAGAGCTTGCCTGCCACCTCGTCATTGGCCTCGTCGGAACCGGCGTCGATACTGGCCAGGTCAATGTCGATCTCAGCCCGGGCCAGGGCAGGCTTCGCCGGGTCAAAACTGATCTGGCCATGGAAGCGTTTGAAGCTGCCTTCGATCGGCACATTCATTTGTTTGTACACAAACGACACCGCGCTCTTGTCTGCCTGGAGCTGGTTGAATTCGACTGCCTGTGCGCTGCTGCTTGCCCACAGTGCCAACACGCCGACCAGCAATCCGGTTTTTCTCATCATGATATTCATTGCAAATCTCCTAAGGTTTCCTGATAAAAGGCAGCATGCGGGCGAGCACATTGTCGCGATCGAAAAAGTGATGCTTGAGCGCCGCACCCGCGTGGATCACCACCAGCCCGGCCAGCGTGAAATTCAGCGTCTTGTGAACCAGGGTGAGCGCGTCGCCCAGTTCCTTGTTTTTGGCGAGCAGATCGGGCAACGGCAGCACACCGAAATACACCGTCTGGAAACCCTTGGCCGAACTCATCAGCCAGCCGCTCAGCGGCACCGCGACCATCAGGGCATACAGCAGATAGTGCGCATATTCTGCCGCTGCATGCTGCCAGGCCCGCATGCCGGCAGGCGCTGCCGGTGGCCAATGCCCAAGCCGCCAGAACAGGCGGAACAATACCAGCGCAAAAATCGTCACGCCGGCCCATTTGTGCCACGAGTAAATTTTGAGTTTGTCGGGCGACAGCGGCAGATCGTGCATATACAGGCCCACGCCGAAGCTTGCGACAATCGCAATCGCCACCAGCCAATGCAGGGTAATTGCAGTACGGGTATAGCTGGCAGGATGGCTCATGGTCGGAATCCGCAACGAAAGTGATGAATCGATGGGTGTACTTTACGCAAGTCGTTGTAGTTTAAATAGCCTACAATTAACAAATTATTATTGCATTTACAGCAACAATAGACGGAGGGATGAATGGACAGACTGGACAGCATGCGGCTCTTTGTCAGAGTCGTCGAACTCGGCAGTTTTTCAGCCGTCGCGCAACAAATGGACGTGGCACGCTCGGTGGTCACGCGGCAGATCGCTGCACTGGAAACGCATCTGGGCAGCAAACTGCTGGCGCGCAGCACACGGCGCTTGAGCCTCACTTCAACGGGCGCAAGCTACCTGGAAAAATGCCGCGAAATTCTGAGCCTGGTGGATGCCGCCGAAGCCAGCCTGACCGACGACCAGCAGGCGCCGCGCGGGCATATCCGCATCACTCTGCCGTTTTCGTTCGGGATTCAGCAATTGATGCCCATGTTCGGCGATTTCATGGCGGCCAACCCGGCGATATCGATCGAACTGGTATTCAACGACCAGCGCGTCAACCTGATTGAGGGCGGCTTCGATCTGGCCATCCGTATTTCGGACCGGCTCGATCCCGGTGATGTGGCACGCAAGATAGGCGGCAGCCGCGCAGTCATCCTCGCCGCAGCCGACTATTTACAGCGCCATGGCCGACCCAAACATCCCAAGGAATTGATCCAGCACGAATGCGCAGGCTATCTGCTCACCGCCCACTCAAGCTGGCCTTTCATCATTGATGGCAAAACGCAGTGGTTTCCTGTGAACGGACGGCTGAAGGCAAACAGCGGCGATGCCCTACTCGCCGCCGCAATCCGCGGCAACTGCATCACCAGCGCCCCCACCTTCATGGCCGAACAAGCCGTGCGTGAGCGCAAACTGGAAATTCTGCTGCCCGGATTTCAGACATCGGAGGCGGGCATCTACGCCATCTTTCCGAGCAATCGTTATGTGCCCCATCGCGTCAGTACGCTGGTCGAATATCTTGCCCAGCGTATCGGACCAAAACCACCCTGGGACGAGATTCTGAAAATGAAGGGACGAGGCAAGTAAAATAAAGCGGAGCGCGGTTTTACGCGGTATCAGGGAGAATCCGTCCGATCCGTCAGCCAGCACAGTCTGAAGAAATGGCGCCCAATTCGCAATTTGGCCATGCGGAGCCTGCAGATAAGGGAGATTTTCCGGAATGGAGTCGAGGCGCGTTTTGCAGTAGAAGGGAATGCTCAGGGGTGGCATCCAGAAATCCCAGCGGATGCCGGAATCTGCTCATCGAAGTGAAAAACGGCATCCACCGCCTCGAGTGAAGCAAACAAGGTCTTCAAGACAAGGTGGCAAATGATTGAGATTGACCCTGCACCCATGGCCTTCAACTCGGCCGCATAACGACAGAACTGGATCATGTCGCCATGACCAGCTTCATAGCCGGTCCGTATTTATTTGCCGCTAGGCGCTTCGCCATGCCAACGAGGGAAAGTCAGATAGGCATCCAGTGCCGCGTACCATTTGCGCGCCTCCAGACAGGACATGATTGTGTTAACAAATCATCCTAATCCTGTTCCGGAACCCGGCTCTATTGCGCTTTTCGGACTCAGCAAATCACATCGGTCTTCTGACGACGGGAAAATCCGAATCCCAGGAGTCCAAGTCCAAATAGCGCCAACGTAGCCGGTTCCGGTACGCTACTGCTGATGACGCCGCCGCTATTGCCTTTGCTACCGTAGTCGGTTGGGCCACTGATATTGTCCAAGAGGCAATCGTTGGAAACGGTATTGGTATCCATCGTTACCGCCCCATTCAACGCGATGGCCCTGCCGCACAGGATCGTTGCCGTGGTAGTCAGGGTAACGCTCTGATCCGCTAGAATGTTTCCTGCGAACGCCGTGCTGGTACCAAGCGTAGCGGAGCTGCCGACTTGCCAATACAACCCTGCGCCGGGAACACCGTTGACTACATTGACACTTGAGGCGCTTGCAGTCGTGAGCGTGCTTCCGATCTGAAATACCCAGAGTGCATCGGCATTGTTTTGAGCGTCCAGATAGAGCGCTCCCGTCAATTGAGCCGACGAGGTAAATTTATAGACGCCCGGGGTCAGCGCATTTGAACTGTTGTAGGTACCCAGATCCACGCCACTCAAGTCGCTGGTGGCTGATAGGCCTGCAAGCGCATTGTATGCAGTGAGAGCATCAAGCTGAGCCTGCTGCGCGACCCCATCTGTTATGTGCACCGCGCCAGTTTGGGTGACGCTGCCGCCACCTGTATACGAAGTGCCTGCGTAGAGACCCAGATCACCCCATAAGATTGTGGAACCGGTATTGGTCACCGTAGAGGCACCCAGGATAGCGAAGTTCTGCGCCGTACCGAGAATGGGCGTAGCCCAGACCGTCACGCTGCCGCACAGCACATTTAGCGTCACCAACGCCACAACCGGCAAGGATTTCAATGCGCTGGAAGAGCGAATACGACTTGCATCTTTGTGGCTCGCGTTCATGTGGATTTCCTTACTGGGGCACAACTGGAAGCACGATCAGGTTCGGCGAACCATCGTAAAGCGCACCCATTTACAGAGTAAGCAATAACTGAGCCACTAATAAATTACTTATTTATAACATCACATTGGAAACATTCATGTGTAGTTGGGTTGGCGTATAAGGTTATAACTGTCAAGTTTATCGACAGAATCGCGCCCACCTGTCTGATGCATCGCACACCAAAAAGGCCGGTTCCATCATGGAATCGGCCTTCCTGCTTTTCAAACAAATACGATGAAACTCGACGCTTTCATCCGGATCATTTCCCTTTAGAAGGCCTCCGTTATCGGACGTCGCCAAGGTGCGGAATGACTAGCGATTTTGATTGCGCTCCTCGTCCCGGTTCCTGTCCCGGCCGTGGTCGTTCGGGACATCTTTTCGCTTCTGTTCCCTGTCTTGCGATGCTGGTTGATCACGCTGTTGGTCTTGGTACTGACGCTGCTCCTGGACCCGCTGCTGATCCTGCTGGTGCTGTTGATCCTGGTGTTGGCGCTGCTCCTCGATCC
>JBDSHM010000249.1:0-5206 GCA_039918495.1 Sulfuriferula sp.
CATTGTGTGCCCGAGCAGTGTCTGAAGGGTTGAAGCGTCTGGATATTAATGCGCACTACACCTATCCGAACGACCTGGAAATCGATGGGCGCAAAATTGCCACCCTGTTTGCCGCCTGCGAAGCAGAATCCTTGCTGTTGCAAGGCACATTGCTGCTGGATGCGGATATTCGAACCATGCTGGAAGCACTACGGGTGCCCACCGAGAAATTGTCCCCTGACGGGCTGTCCGCTGCACGTGAACGCTTGATCACCGTCAAGGAGTGTTTTGGGAAAATTCCTGATTTGGAAAAAATCCAGGCGGCCATAATCCACGGCTTATCGACGGGGCTGAGACTGCAATTCGGCGGCAGGACGAAGGGCAGCGGGGCGCACATACCGCAATGCGACGCTCTGGCTGAGGAAAGCGCCACAGCCCATCAGCTTGATTGGCGTGATTCCCGAACTTCCGCACTGGAATCGCTGTGGAAAACGCCAGGTGGGACGTTGAGCGCGCGCGCTGCTTTTGATGGCGAAGGCAAGCGGATTGAATGGATAGAAATTGGCGGTGATATCCACCTTGATCCCGGCGATTTGTTGTGCAAATTACAGCGTGCGCTGCAAGGTTTGCAGATAGCGCATACACAGCAGTGCATCATGGATTTTTTCCGCGAGAACGGTGTGGATACGCTGGGGTTTGGCGTGCAAGATGTGGCGCGGCTATTACACATCCTGCTGGACAAGCTGTCCCTGTACCGCGACGTGCAACTCAGCAGCAAGCAGCTTAATGCCCTGATGATATATAGCCAGCAAGCAGTAAGCGCGCGGCAGATTTTGAACCAGGCCAGCGTCATGCTGGTGCCGTACTGCGCAAAACCGGCCTGGTGCAAGTGGCGTACACGCGACGGCTGCACCGAATGCGGACTGTGCGAGGTCGGGGAGGCTTATCGCTTGGCGCGGGAGCGTGGCATGCAGGTGACCACGGTTACCCATTATGAGCATCTTGTAGCAACACTTTCTGATATGAAAGCACGTGACGTCGAGGCCTACATCGGCATGTGTTGCAGCAGTTTTTTTATCAAGCGCCACCGCGCATTTCAGCAGGCTGGCATGCCTGCACTGTTGATGGATATCAGCGGTGCAAACTGCTACGAATTAAAGCAGGAAGAGCTGGCTTATGCCGGCCAGTTTCAGGCACAGGCGCATCTGGATACGGAAGTATTGCAGCAAGTGATTAAATTCGTGCCCCGCACGGGGTAAAAACGTGAGGAGATGGCCAACATGAAACAACAAAATTCTGTTTTACCCGCAGCGATTGCCGACGCGCTTGCGCTGCTGCCGCCTGCACCGCATTCGGTATTACTGGCGGCGACCCTGAATCGGGTATTGAGGCATTGCATCGAGCCTGAATGCTGGTTGGCGTTGCAGGACAAAGCGGTGTGTATCCGGGTGACGGACGCCAGACTGGCGTTTTTTCTTGGTGCCGATCGTCGCGGGTTTGTCGCGCGGCGCTACAGCCAGGAACCGGATTTGACTATCGGTGCCGGGGCGCGCGATTTTTTCAGGTTGGCGTTGCGCGAGGAAGATCCCGACACGCTGTTCTTCGGACGGCGCTTGTACATGGAAGGCGACACCGAGCTTGGCTTGCTGATCAAAAATTTGCTGGATTCGGTGGACCCATCTCAATTATCCATGATGCGCTGGTTGCCGGAAACGTTGCGGGTAAAACTCAGGACGAGGCTGTTATCGTGAACCCACAGGAAAATACGGTCGATTTATGCGATATTGCGGCGAGCAGGCTGCAAACCGCCACACTTCAATCCGTCACGGGTCTGCGGCGAGGCGAAACCGTGCATGTGCTGCTCCAGGAAGAACCGTCGCTGATGCTGCAAAGCCTGAACCTGCAGTTGCGCCATCGTCTGAGCTGGCAGATCAGCGCAGAAGAAACGGGCAAGTGGCGGGTGCTGATTCGCCCTCGCGAGGATGTCGCGCCGCGCGATCTGATGGACATACTCAGCCGCGATCACCAGCGCCTGGACGAATTGTTCGGTTTGTCGCTGCAACGGATGAATGCCGGCAAAATAATCGAAGCGGCGCCGCTGGTGATGGAATTCGCAGCCGGCTTGAAACGGCACATCCAGATCGAAAACGACATTCTGGCACCCAGCTTTCGTATACCCGACGCTGAACCGGTTGCCACCATGCTGCGCGAGCATGACGACATTCTTGCACAGACAGCAAATATCGAATCCCTGTTTGCAGGCGGGGAACCGGTTCAAGCCTGGGAGGTATCGCCTTTCCTGGCGATTCTGTCCGGTGTGCTGGCCAAGCATGAACACCGCGAAGAGCAGAATCTGTTTCCGCAATGGGACATCGCCTTGCGCATGGCGGCGCAGGAGGACAGGGAGGCATTGCTGATGCGCGTACAGCGAACGTTGTTGAACGTGCAGCCATAACCGCCATCTATGCATGGCTTTTTTTGCAAAACTTTCCAGACGCTATTCGCTTCGCGCTTGCGCCTCAGGCTGTATGAAGATAACGCCACCAATTTAAAACCATCATGATCTTGACATAACCACTATATGGACTATGTTTACTTAACTTAAACACAACATATTGTGCTTAAGTAGAATTTATAAATACCTTACGCGGCGTATTGTGCAACCGGCTATGCAAAGGAGAAATCATGGCAAGCCATGCGGCAGAACATCCAGGCAGCATCCTCGTTTCCTTACCTTCCGCAGTCATCAAGCGCGATGGCACGCGTGCAGTCTTCGATGCCGACAAGATTCGTTCCGCCATCCAGCGGGCTGGCCAGGCCAGCGGCGAATTCGACGCCAGCGAAGCAGGGCTGCTCAGCGCCCAGGTGGTCAAGGTGCTGATCCACAAATTCCGCAGCGATTCACCGGCCATCGAAAGCGTTCAGGACGTGGTGGAGCAGGTGCTGATTTCCGCCAACCATCTCAAGACTGCGCGTGCCTATATCGTCTACCGCGAGCAGCACAAGAAACTGCGCCAGGACCGCAACACCCTGGTGGATGTGGCGACTTCCATCAACGAATATCTGGAGCAGCAGGACTGGCGCGTGAATGCCAATGCCAACCAGGGCTACAGCCTGGGCGGACTGATTCTCAACGTGTCCGGCAAGGTGGTGGCCAATTACTGGCTGAATCACGTTTACCCGCCGGAGGTGGGGCAGGCGCACCGCGACGGCGACATTCATGTGCATGACCTGGACATGCTGGCCGGCTACTGCGCCGGCTGGTCGCTGCGCACCCTGCTCAACGAGGGCCTCAACGGCGTGCCCGGCAAGGTGGAGGCGGAGCCGCCCAAACACATGTCGAGCGCGGTGGGGCAGATCGTCAACTTTCTTGGCACCCTGCAAAACGAATGGGCCGGCGCCCAGGCATTCAGCTCCTTCGACACCTACATGGCGCCGTTTATCCGCAACGACAATCTGCCCTATGACGAGGTCAAGCAGTGCATCCAGGAGCTGATCTACAATCTCAACGTGCCGTCGCGCTGGGGCACGCAAACGCCGTTCACCAATCTTACCTTCGACTGGACTTGTCCGGACGACCTCAAAGAACAAGTGCCCATCATCGGCGGCGAGGAGATGCCCTTTGCCTACGGCGACCTGCAGGCCGAGATGGACATGATCAACCGCGCCTACATTGAGGTAATGACTACCGGCGACGCCAAGGGACGGGTGTTCACCTTTCCCATCCCCACCTACAACATCACTCCCGATTTCCCGTGGGACAGCGAGAATGCCGGGCTGCTGTTCGAGATGACGGCGAAATACGGCTTGCCGTATTTCCAGAACTTCATCAATTCGGAATTGAAGCCAAACATGGTGCGCTCCATGTGCTGCCGCCTGCAACTCGACCTGCGCGAGCTGCTCAAGCGTGGCAACGGTCTGTTCGGCAGCGCCGAGCAGACCGGCTCGATCGGCGTGGTCACCATCAATTGCGCACGTCTGGGTTATCTCCACAAGGGCGACGAAGCGACCCTGTATGCGCGCCTAGACGAGCTGCTGGAAATTGGCAAGAACAGCCTGGAGATCAAGCGCAAGGTGATCCAGCGCCACATGGACGCCGGCCTGTTCCCTTATACCAAACGCTACCTGGGCACGCTGCGCAACCATTTCTCCACCCTTGGGGTGAACGGCATCAACGAGATGATCCGCAACTTCAGCGACGGTGCCTACGACATCACCAGCGACTGGGGATACCAGTTCGCACTGCGCCTGCTCGATCACGTGCGCACCCGCATGCTGGCCTTCCAGGACGAAACCGGGCACATGTACAACCTCGAGGCAACGCCGGCGGAAGGCACCACCTATCGCTTTGCCAAGGAGGATCGCAAGCGCTTCCCGGACATCCTCCAGGCGGGGACGCAAGACATGCCTTATTACACCAATTCCTCGCAACTGCCGGTGGGGTTTACCGACGACCCGTTCGAAGCGCTGGAACGACAGGAGGCATTGCAGAAGAAATACACCGGCGGCACCGTGCTGCATCTGTACATGACGGAACGCCTGTCCAGCGCCCAGGCCTGCAAGACCCTGGTGAAACGTTCGCTGGAGCGTTTCGGATTGCCCTACATCACGGTAACGCCGACTTTCTCGATTTGTCCGAAGCACGGCTATCTGGAAGGTGAATACAAATTCTGTCCGAAATGCGATCAGGAAAAGATCGCAGAAAAACAGCGCTGCATGGCAGCGTAATCCCAACCACCCTAACAGAATGAGGAGCGCATCATGACCGATCTATCCAGTCAGTCCAAACTGAACGCCGACACCTTTGTATTACCGGATGAGGAACGCCAGCCCTGCGAAGTATGGACGCGGGTGATGGGGTACCACCGCCCGGTGGCATCCTTCAATATCGGCAAGAAGGGCGAGCACCACGAGCGCAAGTTTTTCCAGGAACGCTGCGCCCAGCTCGAGCGCTAACCCCCATGCTGCGTATTGGCGGCCTCACGCCTTATTCCGCCACCGATTATCCAGGCTGTTTTTCAGCAGTGGTGTTCTGCCAGGGTTGCCCATGGCACTGCCACTATTGCCACAATCCGCATCTGCTACCGGCGAGTGCCACTCCCGCCATGGCGTGGGACGAGGTGGTTGCTTTTCTCGGGCGGCGGCGCGGTCTGCTGGATGCCGTCGTGTTCAGCGGCGGCGAGCCGATGCTGCAGGAGGGATTGGCTGAAGCGGCGTGCGCGGTGAA
>JBDSHM010000250.1:0-2208 GCA_039918495.1 Sulfuriferula sp.
CGGGTTAAGGCTTCATTCAGAGTTGTTGCTTCGGCTTCAGCATGGCTAATGAATATGCCCCGACGCATTTCACGCTCAATCTCATACGCCCATTCCTTAGCATCTGCTTTCGTTTCAAATGTTCTGGATTGTGGCGGGAATCCTTTGCGGCGAACCTGCGCTCGAAACTGCCCCGTTCCACGTTCTTTGATACTGGCCATGTACACACCCTGGAAATTGAGGATTACCACAATCCGGATTGTGCCAAATTTGTGCCAATAAATCAAAAATAATTTGTAACACGATGATACTATTAAAAACAAAATCGCGTTCGCAATGCGAAGGTCGGGAGTTCGATCCTCCTCGTCTCCACCACTATAAGACCCTAACACTTATCCACGGCGCTGAACCTGTGGGCAACTCGACCGCAAGCCCGCGCATTGCGAGAGGCAAGTTGTCCAACAGGCGGATGCGGGTCGGCGCGGTGGGTAAGTGCGGGCTGCACCGATGGGCAGCATGGGTGATGGGTCTGGTGCGCACCCAGTGGCAGCATGTCTGTATTATCATTGCGCCTGCGGACAGACAACCTCGGCGCCCACTATAAGTCACTCAATCAAAGGAGGTGCATCATCATGCAAGAAGAAGAGTCGCCGGAAGGAGAAAGACGCGAAACCATTGAAGAGCTATCAAACTTGCTCTTCGTTGTTCAAGAAATGGGCCGCAGACTTGCCAATGAAACGCATGGAGAATCATACGATTTGATACGGGAGCTAAACGAGCTCTTGCATCGTGCTCGCGCAAAATTGGATCTGATTCAACAAACCCCAAAGAACGGTTAGCCAGGCACCGCGAAATGTCCAACCGGGTAAGGATGGGCTTCTAACATCTAAGGGCGGCATGTCTATATTATCATCGCATCTTCGGACAGACGGCCTCGGCGCTCACTATGAATCAGCCAGTTACTGCGTATCAGCGTGTTTTGCGAATTTCAATAATACAGATCGGCGAGTCTGGTGAGTAACCGTTTGGTGGCTCGACCAGGCACGATCATGCTCACGAACCATGGTGAGAAGTTCATCGCACGCACCATGTTTGAGAAAGGCAAGGCATTCCTTGGCGCTGCGCTACTGGTCAACCAGAAAGATGGGCATCCGGCTGTTGTGCTGCACCTCCTTTGCTAAGGAATAGAAATTATCTTGAAGGCGCTTCTCCTTGGGAAAGACTATGCACAGTACAAACCACAGCTTCGCAGCCTCGGGCATAACCTCCCGAAGGTGGCGGCTGCGGCGCGGCACGCGACTGGCCTGCACATCTTTACGCACGGGACATTGGAAGAGCTGAAGACGCTGAGCAAGTTCTACCAAGAACACCTACTCCGATATGCTAGTCGCGTTGATATATACATCGATCCTCGTACAATTCCCAGTCGTCGGGTTCTTAGACACGGCATTGCACTGATCAAGCACATTGAACGGGGATTGGTCTGTTTCATGAAGACGCCAGCTAATCGGTCATATGTTGCAGGTATGTTGTCCCGCGCGTGGCCCTACGCGGGTGACATTTTTGAAGAATTTCAATCAGCACACCATTCAACCATCGACCCGCGCAAAAATATCAAAAACTGAAGTTTACTGTGCGCAGCGATAAAACCTGGTAATGGTGTGCATGATTTAGGAAATGACGGAAAGTTTAGGCTTTGGGTGCATAGGCAATGCAATATCCCTGCGGATGGATCGCGCCTTCCACGACCTTGCAGGTGCCCATTGCCTTGGCGGTTTTACCGGGAACATACTGGATACAGTTGCTGCATTCCAGTTTCCCTTTTGGATGGTCCTGATATTGCATGGATGCTTGACTCGCTTTGGCAGCTGCCGATGCCTGCTTGCTTGCAACAAGGGGGACGACTGCGATACTTGCCAATAGTGCGGCGCCTTTCAGGAATGAACGACGGTTGACCTTTTTGCTATTGAATGTGTCCAATTCAGCCTCCAGTAAGAAAGAAAAATAAACTCATAACCATAGAATCCGGCATGGCATTCTATCCACAAAACCGCAGCCAATACGCAATGCTGATATCGACTACGACATTATTCTAGTTCAGAATTTCCAGCCCCGGAAGGGGGACACCTGCCCTCATTGAAATAGTTGCATACGCTGATTCTGCATTACGTTTCACTAGTGTCCGGTTAAAAATCAAACAAAATCAATTGGTTGTCATGCTGTGTTGCA
>JBDSHM010000251.1:0-4774 GCA_039918495.1 Sulfuriferula sp.
GATGATAGCCCGACCAGAAAAGAATCAGGCGGCAAAACAGATTCACTGTCCCGGTTTTCAATCTCAAAGCGACAGCGCTGTTCGAGCAGATGATTGCGGCTTACATAGTGATGAACGCCATCCTCAAATGCTTCGCAGCTGGCGCTTATCAGATACGCCTCGGTCGGGTGCAGATTGCCGCTGGATGGATTGCAGCGCAATGCCCAGCGTGTATCGTCGTATTGCTTCCAGGCGGAGAGGCCGAAAGCGAGTTCGAACAACGCCGCGACGTTGTTCAGCGTCAATGCTTGCGGTGCGATCCTTCCCGGCTGATACAGGTCGGAATAGAACGGATGTGGCGAGGCGGCCAGCAAGGGCAGCACCTGTTGCGGGCTGCCTGCAAAACGGCGGAAAGGATCGGGCTGGTTCTTCCAGTCCAGGCCGCCGGGCCCGGCAGCATAGCGTTGAAAATGGTGCTTGGTGCGCTGGTGGTAGGCCAGCACGGTATCGAGGTCATTGCGCATAAGCTTTTAATTAAAGAAATCCTGGCTGTATAGAATACAGAGCAGTGGGCGCAGATGCATATTGTTCTGCCACCGCCAACAAAAAGGGCTTTGACATCGACACGCCAAAGCCCTTTATGGATACGCGCGGTTATCCGCGTAGCCGATTCTTACGGCTCGATCTGGACGTAACCTTCCTGAGACAGCTGGATAATCCGGCCTACCGCGCCGGAGTTCACTTTCACGCCGGGCAGCAGATTCTTGTTGGTCCAGTGATTACCTTTCATGGAAACCGCGCATTCTTCAATTTGCACGCCTGACGCAATCAGTTTTTCGATGACGCCCTTATAAGGATTGCCGGTGGTCACTTTACGATTGGCGTTGTATGCCTCATCGTTCAAGGTCAGGTAGGCAGCCGGCCCGTGGAATACACCGATGATTTTTCCGGTCGTTTTATCCATTTGCATTTTTTTGTGAAGCAGTTCCATGTACATCATGCCGATAGGCATGTCGCCGGAGAATGCAAGATGATCCATGTTGAACACGACGTCGGCATGCTTCAGTTTAACCGGAACATCAATCGTGATCTGATTGTCTGCACTCGCAGCCGGGGCATCTGCGGCCATCGCCAATTGCATCGACAAGCCGAAACCGGAAATCAGAATGCCGCGTCCAAGGTAACCAAGAACTTTATACATATACGCCTTTCAGGAGAAAATTTTGATTGTTATTAAGAACACAGTTTGGCTGTGTGTATCCCATATTGCATGCGCCTCGAAACCTGGTTGTCCGACGCACGCGCAGGATTAGTACGCAATACTCAGCATTTGTTCCTTTACACCGGCAATCAGCGTGGTCACCTGAGTCGCAGGTTCTGCAATGAGGCCTAATGCAGGATGAAATTGCGCTAAGGTAGTGACAGAGCGGTCATCAAAAACACTATGCTGAACTTGCTTGGTGATACGCTCTCTGATTGAGATGCAATCCGATTTTTTCAGGAGACACAATGCGTAAAATTTTACTTGCCCTCGTTTTTATATCCCCGATATGGGTGTCGCCTGCTTATTCGGCAGAAAACGATATGCGTCCGGGATTATGGGAAATCACCACCACATCGAACTTGCTGAAGCTGGTATCGCAGATTCCGCCCGATCAAATGCAGATGTTAATGAATCTGGCCAAGCAGCATGGCGTGGACGTGCCGCCCATTCAAAACGGCGCAGCCACCTCCAATGTATGCGTTACCCAGAAAATGGCGGACGAAAAAATCCCGCCCAGTTTTTATCAGAATAAATCCGGATGCGCTGCTCAAAACGCCACGCATGTCGGCAACAAATACACCTGGGACTTCGTCTGTACCAACCCAAAACTGAAAGGGAACGGTACCGCAGAGGCCGTATTCACCAACCCGGAAAACTTCACCGGTCGAACCGAATTCGAAGGCAACGCTCAGGGCGCGCCGGTCAAAGAACACGCCGACATCACCGGCAAATGGACCAGTGCCGATTGCGGTGCCGTAAAACCACCCCAGTGAAATTCTAGAGTTTTCGCAAGGGATCAAGCAGCGAGGACAGACCGTTGTGATCCATCTCCTGCATCAGCGCCAGCAGACGGCCGATTTCGCCGGGCGGAAAGCCTGTACGGGCAAACCAGTTAAGGTAAGGCCCGGGCAGATCGGCAATCAGGCGGCCCTTGTACTTGCCGTATGGCATGGCCAGAGTGACCAGGCGTTGTAAATCTTCGGGGTTCATTGCTGTTGGGATTATCAATGCGCGTTAACGTGATCGAAGAACATCGAAAACAGCTGCTTCCATAGACATCCGGTGCCTAACTTGGGTGCTCTCTTCTCAAATGAGCTGTTTTTGATTGTCGAGGCCCATGTGGGTAACTAGTGTATTAAATAGCAGGCTCTCTCCACTAGTACCTGGCTTGAAATTATCCACAGTAAATTCGTCGTCGGAAATCTGAACCTTGCTGAAGAAAGCATCAAAGTCTTCTTTGCGTGGGAAGTTTTTGTGAGGCGCCAGCGTATTGCAGATTGGTTTTAGTACCCTCATCAACGCCCGAAAACCATTTGTCCTATTAAGAATTAGACCCTTTTCATCAGTATTCCAGGCCACTGGCCATCTGTCGCGGACAGCCGAGAAATAGCGAAACAGAACATCAGCAATTTTCAAATCCTCACCACTAACAAAGAATGGTCTCATTGGATGCTTGTCGATCTCAGCTGGAGTCGGAGTGGCTAGTCTATTTCCTCGTTTTAATATGTCGCGATCTAATATTGGTGTGCTGGAAATGAATGGCATTAGTGCTTCGACAAACGTTGCTTGAGTAAGCAATTCAACTTTCCTACCTGGCGTCGCTGTGCCAAGACGTTTGATTCTGTGGTGCAAGGGGCTAGACACAAGCTGGTCCAGTGCGACAGCAATATTGTGACAAGTCTTTTGCGGACTCGGTGTCTTCGTCAGTTCTGATAGGTCGTAGGCAAGACTACGATTGACCTTGGTTTGCGCTAAGTTTACGGTGGAAAAGATATAAGCCTGATCTTCAATGTCAATATCTACAAAAATACTGACATTGACCTCAAAGTCATCTTTTGGATACTCCATTAAGCCAGCAATTCTGTGCTGACCATCCAAAACTTTTGCTATGTTTCGATAATAGATCGGGTCAAGATCCCCTTCAGGGTTTGGATCATTCCGCAACGTCAGCTTGTTTGTACTTGAATCGAAATCGGCAGAACGACTATCAACGGCCAAAATGACGGCAGTGGGAAAGCAGGCATCCACAGTCCGTACATAACTTTGTAGTTCATCAACCCTCTTCTGGTTAAGAGGGCGTTGAATGCCAAGGTAAGTCTCGATATCCCTTTCCTTAAGCATTCGACGTACATCGAAATATGCTATTTCGCACAGCTGTTTCGATGGGATAGAGGCAATCAAAAAATCGCCTAAGGGCTGGCGAATCTGTATTGCACTAACAGAAAACTCATTTGAGACTTCATCAATACGTGAAGTCATGATTGCTCCTTCAAGTGTTTATCGAGGCTCTGAGTGAAGTCCTCCTCATCTGGATTAAGCTCTCCTTCAACGTGACGTCGATAGTCTTCTACAAAAGATACTTGTGGGGCTCTAAGATCTTTTTCCGTCAATATTGGCATTCGAACTTTGTGATAGACAATAGCCAAGTATCGAAATACAAGCGCAATAGCGGTCAATATTACGGAAAGCTCGAAAACAAACGGATGGTCTTTCACTGCCGAGGCTTTCAATAGTGCGAATAGAGACGCACATGTAACAATAATGAGGGCGACGCAAGTCGAGATAGGCAGCTTGTGCGGAAACGGGTCTGCTTGCTCAGGATCATGAAGGGTGAGATATAAGATCGGCGCAAGCATTGAAATAGTAAAGACCAATAGTTCCCCGTTTCGAAAAGTATCCAGGCCGAATTCATAGAAACTCTTGTCGGCACCAGCAGAGGTAACATAAAGCACTAACGCCCCTAAAACGAACGGCAAGACTGACCAAACGAGCAGGTAAATGAATTCATAAAACGCGCCTGCGTGTGTCTTGCGGCCAGCTCGAAATAGCGTGCCGAATAACCAAATGCGCGACAGATAACTGATGGCCGCTTCTTTGCTCATCTCAGTGCCTCATCTAATTAACAATTCTTCATAACGGCCACGATGTGCCGGCGAACCAGCTAATACGCTCGCACGAGCAATCGGTTCCAACAAGAAATTTTCTTTATAAAGCTCGCGAATAGACTCATGGTGAGCATTGGTGACAATGACATCCGCCCCCCTTTGCCGTGCGCGTAGCAGCGCATCTCGTAAGCGGATTTGATCGCCCCAGGAGAAAAGTGCGTCGTTATATTTGATAAAACCATTGAAGTTATGCTTCACTGTGTACGGAGGGTCGGCGAACACAAGATCGCCTTTCTCAGCTTCTTCAATTGAGCTCTCAAAATCTCCGCAAACAAGTTTTGCTGGCTTCAGTAAATTCGACATCGCAGGCCAGTCGTCAGTTGACATAATTACGGTCGACTTTGTACCAATTGGAACGTTAAATTCCCCATTGAGATTCACCCGATACAATCCATTCCAACATGTTCGGTTCAAATAAATAAACCGCGCTGCCATGCGATATTCGCAACGTGGCTTGTAGCTGCGTATTTGGTAGAAGTAATCCTTTGAGTGAAGGCGTTGATGCTCTCGCAATAGCTGGAAAATCTTTTCCGGATCGTCCCTAATCGCTCGATAGGCATTTATCAGTTCGAAGTTCGCATCCGAC
>JBDSHM010000252.1:0-2170 GCA_039918495.1 Sulfuriferula sp.
CACCGAAAAATTCGGGGCATTGGTACCCATCTATGGCACCTTGGCCACATCCATTATTGCGTTACTGATTGGGGTTCCTCTCAGCTTCGGGATCGCGGTATTCCTGACTGAACTATCACCAAAATGGTTAAAACGCCCATTGGGAGTTGCAATCGAATTACTCGCTGGCGTGCCCAGCATTATTTATGGCATGTGGGGTCTCTTTGTATTCGCGCCCTGGTTCGCTGTACATATTCAGCCCTGGCTGATAGACAAACTCGGCCCTTTGCCCATATTCGGCATTCTGTTCCAGGGCGCACCGATGGGCATTGGCATGCTGACTGCCGGGTTGATTCTGGCCTTGATGGTGATACCGTTTATCGCTTCCGTCATGCGCGACGTATTTGAAATCGTACCCTCATTGCTCAAGGAATCAGCCTATGGTCTGGGTGCGACCACTTGGGAAGTGGTATGGAATATTGTTCTTCCATATACCAAAATCGGCGTTGTTGGCAGCATCATGCTGGGGCTCGGACGGGCCCTGGGTGAAACCATGGCGATTACCTTTGTGATCGGCAATGCACATAATCTGAGCACCTCCCTGATGATGCCCGGCAATACCATATCCTCTGCGCTGGCTAATGAATTTACCGAGGCAGACGGCAAACTATATACTTCGGCCCTGATCGAGCTCGGGCTCATTCTGTTCTTCATCACATTTATTGTACTGGCCCTGTCCAAACTGCTGCTGCTGCAACTGGGCAAGCACGAAGGCAAGAAAAGCTAGGAGTCTGCATGTTTTCCCTATACGCACGACGGCAATTCGCCAACAAATTCAATTTGATCGCTTCGATGGCGACCATGCTGGTTGGGCTGTCAGCACTGGCCTGGATATTATGGACACTGCTCTCCTATGGTCTGGGGGGTGTGAGCATCGACATGTTTACCAAATCCACGCCACCGCCAGGCAGCACCGGCGGGCTTCTCAACGCCATTGTCGGGAGTCTGCTGATGACCATGGTTGCCACGCTGGTAGGCACCCCGATCGGCATTTTGGCAGGCACCTACCTGGCTGAATTTGGTCAACGTGGCTGGCTCGCACCGACCACCCGCTTTATCAATGACATTCTGCTATCTGCCCCCTCCATCGTAATCGGTTTGTTTGTGTACGAAGTTTATGTGGTAAGCACCGGGCATTTTTCCGGTTGGGCCGGCTCATTTGCGCTTTCTCTGATAGTCATACCGGTAGTGGTACGCACGACTGAAAATATGCTTAAACTGGTTCCCAACAGCTTACGGGAGGCAGCGGCCGCACTCGGTGCCCCGCATTGGAAAGTCATCACCATGGTGACATGGCGCGCATCCAAAGCGGGCATATTAACCGGCATTTTGCTGGCAATCGCACGCATCAGCGGAGAAACCGCCCCTTTGCTGTTCACCGCATTGAACAACCAATTCTGGAGCACCAACATGAATAAACCAATGGCCAACTTGCCGGTGGTGATTTTCCAGATGGCGATGAGTCCCTATGATGATTGGCACAAACTTGCCTGGGCGGGCGCGCTGCTGATTACCACAGCTGTGCTCGGACTGAGTGTCGCCGCGCGCATTCTGTTCCGTCAGCAATCCTCTTCCCATTAAGTCTTACACACGGAACCATTACATGAGTCAGAGCATGGAACACAACGCAAAAATCAGCCTGCGCAATCTGAATTTTTATTATGGCAAATCACATGCCCTGAAAAACATCAATCTAGATATACCGGAACGTCAGGTGACCGCTTTTATCGGGCCTTCAGGTTGTGGGAAATCCACCTTGTTGCGCACCATGAACCGCATGTATGACCTCTATCCAGGGCAACGTGCCGAGGGTGAAATATTGCTTGATGGGCAAAATATTCTGGAAAAAGGTGCCGATCTCAACAAACTCCGCGCCAGAGTTGGCATGGTGTTCCAGAAACCGACGCCTTTTCCCATGTCGATTTACGACAATATTGCTTTCGGTATCAAACTGTATGAAAGCATGGGGCGTTCAGACATGGATGAACGTGTGGAATGGGCACTCAAAAAAGCCGCTTTATGGAATGAAGTAAAGGATGTCTTGAATCGCAGCGGCAATAGCCTGTCGGGAGGCCAGCAACAACGCCTATGTATCGCTCGAGGTATCGCAGTCAAACCTGAAGTGTTATTG
>JBDSHM010000253.1:0-4592 GCA_039918495.1 Sulfuriferula sp.
CAAGCATTTTATCGAGACTTTCGAGAGCCGGATCCGAGCCAGTGGAACAGGCCGCAACGAAACAAAATCCGGCGCGTTGAGCATGGAGCTGGCCTTGGTCGACGAGGAAGATTTCGAACAATCGCTGGCACTTGGCAAAGCTGTCGCGCGTCTGCAGCTTGATTCGGTAGAAGAACTGGCAGCGCTGGATCAGCGTATTTCGGCGCTGATGCAGGACCCGCAAGCAAAGGATGAGCGCAATCCGCTCGGTGCCAAAGCCATTTGCCAGGCTTTCTTGGCCGCCTGCGAACAACTCGAAATCGGCTCCCAAATCCAGCTGGTGCTGCTACAGCAATTCGGGTTAAGAATCGCGACTTACCTGCCTAAAATATATCAGCGGCTGAACCAGTTTCTGGTCAGCAAGGATATTCTGCCGTCGATTCGCGTCGGTCTGGCTGAACATAAAAGCCGCCCACGCCATGCTGCTGTCAAAACCGGTGTGACTCAATCCGAGAATGCCGATCAACAAGATATCTTTGCGTTGCTATTACAACAGTTGATTGGAAACGCCGCATCCGGACTGGGTGGCAGTGGGGGCACGCTACCCCAGTTACCGGGTAGCGCAAGCGCAACTTCATCAGCCTCGCAAATAGCCGGCCTGGTCAACTCGCTCACCCAACTTCAGCACGGCGTGGTCGGTACCGTATCGCTCGGGAATGTGCCTGGGTTCGATACGGGTTTATTGCAATCCGGATCGGTCAATATCCTGCGTGACATTCGTTCAGCCGGTCTCGTCAACATGGATAACCAGGTGGATGCCTTCACCATCGATATCGTCGCCATGTTGTTTGATTACATTTTCGATGACCGTACCATCCCGGACAGGCTCAAAGCGCTGATTGGCCGTCTGCAGATTCCGGTGTTGAAAGTGGCGATGCTGGACAAGCAGTTTTTCTCGAAAAAATCGCATCCTGCACGACGTCTGCTGGATGAAATTGCCGCCGCCTCTATCGGCTGGCAAGAAACAGACGGATACAACGCGCAGCTGTTCCTGAAACTCGACAGTATCGTGCATACCATCTTGGCCGATTTTTCCGAGGATGTAGCGATATTTGCGACCCTGCTGGACGAGTTGCTGGAATTTTTAGCCGCACACCAGGCCCAGGCTGAGTCGGCTGTCGAACAATCCGCTCAGAATATAGAAGCAGCTGAACGGGCCGAAATTGCAAAGGTCGTCGTTTCCGATGAAATTCGGCGCGTGACAGAAAATCTGCAACTGCCGGATGTAATCCGCGAATTTCTGAATGGTCCATGGAAAGCTGTGCTCAGCCACGCTTTTACAGATCAGGGAGAGCAGAGCCAAGTCTGGCAATCCAGCCTGAAAACCATGCAGGATCTGGTATGGAGCGTTACCCCCAAACGTAATACCGAAGATCGCCTGTCATTGGTCGTCATGTTGCCGGATCTGCTCAAACACTTGCGCGAAGGCATGAACAGCATCCAGATTGATCCAAAAGAACGCGAAATCGTGTTCTCTCGGCTAGTCACGTGTCACGCCTCTGCCGTTAAGGCTGGTTTGCAACTCCAGCAGGAATTGCAATCGGGGGATTTATCCACGCCTGAATTCACCGAAAACCACACCCCTGAAATTGTAGAAAGCGCAGAAATCAATACGCCGCAGCCTGCCGCCACCGAGCGCTTTGAGCTCGATGCAGCCGACGACATGATCGAGGACGAATACACCGACTTGGCACGCAGCCTGAAGAAAGGCGACTGGTTGGAGTTTTACCATGATGACACCGACATGCGCCTGGCGCGTCTATCCTGGGTGAGCTCGATGCGGGGTATCTATCTGTTTACCAATAACGAGGGAATGGATGCACTGACTATTGCGCTGCCACGTCTGGCTGCCCGTCTGCGCAACAACGAAGCACGGCTCATCGAGGCATCCCCACTGACCGAGCGCGCTGTCGAAAAACTCATTCACAGGTTGCAAAGCAAGGCTGCCTGAATACTATTCAGGCAATCGCCCCCACTACCTTCATCCCGAATCGGCTTGAATGCTTTCCCCGACAATGAGTCCTACCGGAAACTCTGTCAGTGCCAGTGCCATGGAGAGCGCCCAACCGGTACCGCGTTGCAGCGGGTTAAGGACTTTACCCGTAAAGACGCATTTGTATTGCATGTCTTTATGATGAAAAGGCAGATCCACGGTGGTATCCGCCCAGACCTTATCCCCGAGCGGCAAGCTTCGCGTTTCTCCTAAAAGCTCGCCAAAAAATCGGGGGGCAAGCGTAATGACGACCCGTTTGTCGAGAATGCGTGCATAGGCGCAAACATGGGCGGCATTGACGCCTTTGACAGCCAGCGGCAGATATTTTCCATACAGAAACAGATCCGGCCAACGCGTCCGCAATGCCAGCGCCGAACTGACGACCAGCAATTTTGCTTGCCCGTCTTCCAGTGTGTTGCAGAGCGCTTTTACCCTGGCAATCCGTTGTTTCACTGGCTGTGCGGCGAGCGCATGCAAAGTATCGAGCATAGTGCGCCGGTGCTCGAAATCCACTGGACGTCGATTATCCGGATCGACCAGACTGAAATCCCACAACTCGCATCCTTGATAAATATCCGGTACGCCCGGCACGGTAAGCTTGGTCAAGGTCTGCGACAGACTGTTGAACATTCCCAGCCAGGCGATTCGTTGCTGCAGCGGCAGAAAACTTGTCAGAAATGCTCCCTTTACCGGCGCATTAATCAGCGCGGTGGCAAATGCCACGATCGCCTCTTCATATGCCGAGTTGGGGTTTATCCAGCTGGTATGCACTTTAGCTTCACGTACCGCCTTGACCAGATACGCTGTCAGACGCGCATTAAAATCAGCCATTCCATTTATCTCTGGGTTGCCAGGCGGCCAAATTCCCAGCAAGCTTTGATAGATAAAGTATTCGTCGTTAGGTGTGGGTACCAGCAGTCCGTCCACGCTACGCTTTAAACGGCTATTGGCATGACTCCAGTGACGTAGCGCCAGCCGCCAAGCTGCCGGCATTTCGGAAAGCACATTGAGCCGGGCACGCACATCCTCGCTACGCTTGGTGTCATGCGTGGATGAGGTCAGCATCGCATGCGGCCAATGCTCCGCCCGCGCCTGATTGGCGCGATGGAATGCGGTGCGAGTCACACCGAATTGACGCGGGTCACCGCCCACCTCATTGAGCGACAGCAACCTGTGGTAAATATAAGCGCTGGTGTCTTCCAGCCCTTTCGCCATCACCGGACTGGTGAACTGCTGGAATTTCATTGCAAATGCGAGTACTTGCCCGTGATATTCCGGCGATTTTCCTTCTGCCACAGCCAGCGTAAGGACATCGCGCAGAAAATCGAAAATATTGGTGTCCGCTGCCGTATTTCTGCGCTTCGCCGCTGCAGTCGCTCGTTCCACGTTATGGCGATCTTCTGCAGTGACTTCACGAGCACTGATG
This sequence comes from Sulfuriferula sp., assembly GCA_039918495.1. GTDB lineage: Bacteria > Pseudomonadota > Gammaproteobacteria > Burkholderiales > Sulfuriferulaceae > Sulfuriferula. The sequence goes on from JBDSHM010000253.1 coordinate 3,459, forward strand.
TAACCCCGATAAACGGGAAAACAGGCGACAATTTCCGCCAATGCCGAACGCAATCCGTTCAGCGTGTAATCGCAGGTCTGTCGATCTGCCTCGGCAATTTTCGAGAGCAGATTTGCCAGTACATTCAGCTCGCCGGACAAGGCGGTTTTCATGATCAGCTTCTTGGAGCGATAAAGCAGATCATCGAAATGAATATGCTCTCCGATGAAGCCGCTATACAGACGCTCCATGCGCTCGGCAGCACCGGTTACCACAAACAGCCCATTGAGCAGATTCGTGAATTCGTAACCGGTTGTGCCATGCACCGGCCAACTGGCACGCAAATGCTCATGCACGGCCAGGATTTTTTCCACCACCAGATACGGCGCGTGTCCGACACGATTACATTGTTCTACCAGCTTGCAAAAATAGGCTTCCGGATCATACAGACCATCCGGATGGTCCAGACGCAAACCTTCCAGCTTGCCTTCCTGAACCAACCGCAATAACAGTTGATGGGTGGCATCGAAAACTTCGTCGTTCTCCATGCGCAGCCCGGCCAGATCGTTGATATCGAAAAAACGCCGGTAATTGATTTCATCCGAGGCCACCCGCCAGAATGTCAATCGGTAAGCCTGCGTCTCAATCAAGTGATGCAGATGGTCAAAACTGGAAGGCTCGCCCGCCGAGCCATTGAATATCTGCAGATTTTCTTCCAGAAACCAGGCGATATCGGAAGACCGCTCCACCAATCCGGCAAGATGACGCTTATGTAGCTCCTTGTCGCGTCGGCGCTCAATTTGACGCTCAGGCGAAGTTTCATCACGCGGCGGAAGATTGCGAAACGCCGTTACCAGACTCTGGTATTCCATCAGCAAAGGATGTTCCGGACCCAGACGCGCGCTCAATACATCCATGCGGTATGTCAGAATCTGCGTGTACTCCGCCGGATCCACCGGGAAATGGTGTTCAAAATAATAAATAACGAATTCGCCGCGTTGCGCTTCGAAGTGAAGTCGCAATTCGGCATTGTCGAGCACTTCGCCATAGCGGTTGCCCAGTACCGGCAGCAATACTTTGCCGTTCAATTCGGCTTTGGCCGGCGCCCAATCAATATCGAAAAATCCCGCATATGCCGATGCCTGACCGTTTTCC
>JBDSHM010000254.1:0-5653 GCA_039918495.1 Sulfuriferula sp.
GGTGAGGTTTTAAGTTGACTCTAATCCGTGTAGCTACGCACCTAGCTCCACAATCAGCGAAGCTGTCTATCGGGGCACACGGCAATTTGCGATCCTTGGAGGTGCAGGGCTTTCCCATCCGTCGCCACGGGTATTTTGCTTACCCCGCAGGCAAGCAGCTATCCATAGTGGCCAGCACATTCGCTGATTATATCCGACAGGCGTCCAGCTATATTGGTGGGTTGCCACAGCAAGGCATGCGTCGAAAGTCCCCGCGCAATAACCTCGCCCCCCTCGGAGTGAGCGGATTTTTATTGAATCCGGCGAAATGCCGCTGAATTATTTATGAGGTTGTGCGATAGGTGCGGGTTTATCTGCCGTATTGTCGGTCGCATCGCCAGCCCTTTTGTGGTCCCGCAATGGCAGATTCGATTTGGGATAGCCGCCTTCATCCAGCACGGTATTCCAGCGGTTGGGATCGAAGCCTTTAACGTGTTTATCCCCGACTTTGAGCACCGGTACCTCCATTACACCCACCAGCTTCATCAGCCCGTCGGCATCCGATTTGTTGTTTTGCGGGTCTTTGGCGGTATAGGGGATACCACGCTTTTCAAGCAGGGCACGTGCATCGTTGCATAGTATTCCGCACTCGCCTGCATAGAGAACAACCGGATTTTTTGCTACGGCTTGCTGGAGTGGATAGGACACTTGTCCATCAATCACATTGTTGCCGATGGTGCGCTGTTCAGATTTTTTTATATCGGGTGGAGGCGCCTGATCACTGTATTGAACATGGCCGCTTTTATCTACCCAGCGATAAACCTGGGCGGCATACACACTGCTCGCGCAGAGCAGAAATACCATCGAAGCTGCAAGTTTACGCATTGTTTGTCCCCTCATTTTCAAGTATTCAGACCATACCGTTGTGGCGTAACAAGGCATCCAGAGACGGCTCGCGCCCGCGGAAGGCAACGAAGGATTCCAGTGCCGGGCGTGAACCGCCCACCCCCAGAATTTCGCTCCAGAAGCGATGGCCGATGGCTTCGGAAAGCACGCCGTTTTCTTCAAACAGGCTGTATGCATCCGCCGACAATACTTCTGCCCACTTGTAGCTATAGTAACCTGCGGCATAGCCGCCCGCGAAGATGTGGGAGAAGTTATTGGGAAAGCGGTTGTAGTCAGGCGGAGTCAACACCGCAATCTGCGCACGGATTTCTTCGAGCAGCTGTAATGCCGTTTTGCCCGTGCTCGGGTCGAAATCGTCATGCAGACGTATGTCGAACAGCGAGAATTCGATTTGACGCAAAGTTTGCAATCCGCTTTGAAAATTCTTGGCGGCGATCATTTTGTCGAACAACTCGCGTGGCAGCGGGGCATTGCTGTCGACATGCCAGGTCAGATGTTTCAACACCTCCCATTCCCAGCAGAAGTTTTCCATGAATTGCGATGGCAGCTCTACTGCGTCCCATTCCACACCGTTGATGCCGGACACGCCCAAATCCTCGATTTTGGTAAGCAGGTGATGCAGACCATGGCCGAATTCGTGGAATAGCGTGATCACTTCGTCATGGGTGAAGAGTGCCGGTTTGCCGCCGACAGGGGCGGAGAAATTGCAGGTGAGATAGGCCACTGGCGTCTGGATGGCGTCGTTGATGCGGCGCCGAGTCAGCGCATCGTCCATCCATGCGCCACCGCGCTTGTGCTCACGGGCGTACAGGTCGAGGTAGAATTGGCCGATGAGGCTGCCGCTGCGGTCACGGATGTCAAAAAATTTCACATCCGGATGCCAGGCATCGCTTTGGGAAGGGCGAATATCGAGGCCGTAAATGGTTTCCACCAGCTTGAACATGCCTGGCAGCACCTGGGTTTCCGGGAAATACTGTTTCACTTCCTGATCGGAAAAGGCGTAGCGCGCAACGCGCAGTTTTTCGCTGGCATAAGTCGCATCCCAGGTTTGTAAATCGGTCAGACCCAGTTCGGCGCGGGCGAATTCGCGCAGTTCGTCCATGTCACGTTGCGCATAAGGCTTGGCACGCGCGCCGAGTTCGCTCAGAAACTCTTTAACCTGTTGCGGCGTTTCTGCCATTTTAGTGGCCAGCGACTCCTCCGCGTAACTGGCAAATCCCAACATGACCGCATCCTCGCGGCGCAGGCTGACGATTTGAGTGATCAGGTCGGTATTGTCCAGTTCGGGAGGACCAAACTCGGAAGCGCGAGTGACATACGCCCGGTAAATCTGCTCGCGCAACGCGCGGTTGTCGGCGTACTGCATCACAGGCATGTAGGAAGGCCCATGCAAAGTGAGCTTCCAACCTGCCTTGCCATCACGCTCGGCGGCTTCACGGGCAGCCTGCTTTACGTCATCGGGCAGGCCGGAGAGCGTGACTTCATCGTCGACAAACAGGCTGTATGCATTGGTGGCATCCAGCAGGTTTTCCTCGAATTTAGCCGACAGTTTGGCCAGTGCTTCCTGGATTTCCAGAAAGCGTGGCTTCTGGTCTTCCGGCAACTCGGCACCGCCCAGACGAAAACCGCGCAGTTCATTGTCGATGATTTTTTTCTGCGCCGGATTCAGCGTCATATAACCCGCACTGTCTTTGAGCGCCTTGAATTTGGCAAACAGGGCCAGATTTTGCGACATTTCAGCATAATACTGAGTCAGTTTGGGCAGATTGGCGTTATACACCTCGCGCAGCTCAGGATTATTCATGACGCTATTGAGATGCGATACCGGCCCCCATGCACGCGACAGGCGCTCATTGGCGTCTTCCATCGGCTGCACGAACGTTTTCCAGGTCGGTGTCTCGGCAGTGTTGGCGAGGCGCTCTACCAGCACCTTGTTCTCCGCCAGCAGCGTATCCACGGCAGGTGTGACGTGTTCGGGTTTGATTTGCGTAAAGCGCGGCAGAGCAGAAAAATCAAGCAAAGGATTCATGGTGCGACCTGTAAGAAATTCATGGCAATATAATAACCGTTTTCAAAAGTGAGATAACTCCTATGTCAGGACAGCCCCCAACACAGAATGTTCAGGCTTTTCGCGGCGTGCTGCCGCGCTTGGGACGCGGCAGCTGGGTGCATGACAGCGCCTGCGTCATTGGTGATGTCTATTCCGGCGACAACGTTTCAATATGGTGCGGTGCCGTCGTTCGTGGTGACGTCAATAGTATTCGCATCGGCGCAGGCACCAACATCCAGGACAACAGCGTACTACACGTGTCCCACAAGACGGAGCACGACCCCGTCGGCGGCCCTTTATTAATTGGTACTAATGTTACCGTCGGTCACAGCGTTATCCTGCACGGTTGCACGGTAGGCGACGAATGCCTGATTGGCATGGGTTCAATCATCATTGACAAAGCGATCATCGAGCCGCGCGTACTGCTGGGCGCTGGGAGTCTGGTGCCGGAGGGCAAAGTGCTGGCCAGCGGATACCTGTATATCGGTCGTCCCGCCAAACAGGTGCGGCTACTGACCGATGAAGAACAGGCATATTTCAACTATTCCGCAGAACATTACATGCAACTGGCGCGGGATTATCAGCAACCCTGATATGCCAGGTGCCCTGTTAGCATTCAGGTTTGCGGGATTTCGATTTTGACTTCGAGCACCTCGAGATTATCCTGGCGCTCCAGACTGACCTTGATATCATCGGCGCCGATCTTCACGTATTTCGAGATCACCGCCACCAGTTCTTTTTGCAATGCCGGCAAATAATCGGCGGGCGCGTGGCCGCCGGCACGTTCGTGCGCGATGATCAGTTGCAGGCGTTCCTTGGCGACAGAAGCGGTTTTCTTCTTTTCACCAAGTAGAAACGAGAGTATGGACATCATGATTACTCCCTTTATTTATTGCCGAAGAGGCGTTTGAGCAAGCCCGGCTTCTGGTAGTCGGTAAAACGTAACGGCTTGTCTTCCCCAAGGAATCGGGCGACCACATCCTGATAGGCCATGGACACATCAGTGCCTTCGAGATGAACTGCCGGCACGCCCTGGTTCGAGCCATGCAGCACCGATTCCGATTCAGGTACGACGCCGATGAGTTCGATGCGCAAAATTTCCTGGATATCGGTCAGTGACAGCATTTCGCCTTCACTCACCCGCTTCGGGTTGTAACGTGTAATCAGCAAATGCTCCTTGACCGGATCCTTGCCATCGATCGCGCGTTTGGTTTTGGATGACAGCATCCCCAGGATTCGGTCTGAATCGCGTACCGATGAAACCTCCGGATTGGTGACGATCAGGGCCTCGTCGGCGAAATGCATCGCCAGCAATGCGCCAGATTCAATACCGGCGGGCGAATCACAGACGATGTACTCGAAGTCCATGCCGCGCAGATCGTTGATTACTTTCTCGACGCCTTCATGCGTCAGGGCGTCCTTGTCGCGGGTTTGCGATGCCGGCAGGATGAACAGGTTTTCGCATTTCTTGTCCTTGATCAATGCCTGATTGAGGTTGGCTTCCTCCTGAATCACGTTGATCAGGTCATACACCACCCGGCGCTCGCAACCCATGATCAGGTCGAGATTGCGCAGGCCGACGTCGAAATCAATAACCGCCGTTTTGTGGCCGCGTAATGCCAGACCAGCAGCGAAACTGGCGCTGGTGGTCGTCTTGCCGACGCCGCCCTTGCCTGAAGTCACCACGATGATTTTTGTCATACCTTGCCTTTGCTAAATGGTTGGATTGCAAACGGAAGCCGTCGCGTGCTCAGTTGAGCTTCAACGGTTCGATGATTAATTTTTCCTGATCCAGTTTAACCTGAACCGGTTTGCCCAGAACGTTGTCCGGCAAAGGGTTTTCGGCTGTCCGGTAAATACCGGCAACAGCGATCAGTTCGGGCTCGAAACAGGTGCAGAAAATGCGTGCCTCATGGTCACCGTGGACGCCGGCCAGTGCACGGCCGCGCAATGGTGCATAAATGTGAATACTGCCCGCAGCGATGACTTCTGCGCCGAAACTGACCAGTCCCAGCACGACCAGGTCACCGGGCGCATAAATCTGCTGACCGGAACGCAACGGCCTGTCGATCACCATCGTGGCAGGGGCTGGCCTGGCAATGGTTTCGTTGGCGGCCGGCTGCGGAATGGGTGGGGGTGAATCGGGCGTATCAGCCACTGCGACCGGCTTGCCGGCCTCGCGCCGCTCGCGTAATTCGACAAAAGGTAAATCTCCCTGCCCTGCCCATTCCTGCTGTGCTTCGCTGGCAACAACGCCGATCGGATGCAAGCGAAACTCATTTAACAGTGCGGCAAGCTCGGCGACGGGAATGCGCTCGTTTTCAAGACGGCGCAAGTCAATGGCAACGACATCATTGGCAAAAAATCCGGGTGTCGCCTCATAGCGGCGCATTAATTCGGCGCGAAGCTCGGCGAGATCGGCTGATTTGACGATGAAAAGAAGGGTATCAACGGTGCTGTTGCGCAGTTCAAAATAAGGCAGTTTTTTTTGCGACATAAGCTGTATGCAGTAAGTTTTGCGTATTTTACCGCGTTCGGACTAAAGCACCGCATTTTTGAGAAATACGGCGGCACATCGGGTGCCATGGCCATCCCTGAAGGCTGTGCCGAAGCGTTTTTGCTATGGCGGGCGGTTGGACGTTCTTTTGCGCAATGCGTAATAGGCGATTAACAACAGAATGATCGGTGCGCCGAAACTGATCATGAAAGGTATCAGCT